>NZ_PUED01000018.1 GCF_003024925.1 Paramuribaculum intestinale | reverse complement strand
GATTTTGTCCGGCGTTTTTTGCTTTCATCCTCAGTTGTGTAGCTCGCTACACGCCCTCGTCTTCAAGCAAAAACCACTCGAACAAATCTCAAAAATCACTCGCAGCTAATTTTTGCGAGTTACTTATCGCATAGCGGTTTATGGCGTCGAGATAAAGAACTTTGCAACGGCAATAAAGCATCATCAGGAATTCCCGAAAAAAGCGCGGCCCAGAACGAGTGACGCATTGTAAAAGTCACTAATTTTGCGTCATAATCAAAAAAAAATTATTGCTGTCCGGTAAAACTTTGACATGATAGGAAATGGACTATTTTTATCTCATACAGCATGAAACAGACTCGTATAGATGTCTTTTAAGGGCTTTTTGATGCTTAATGCTACCAATTTCACATCGCCTCAAATGACAAGCCCTTTTTCGTAAAACAGGTGTAACTTATTATATTTGTAGAGAATATATGATTTTGTCTTTTTTTACCGGACAGCAATAAAAAAAAATAAAATCATGGACACATATTTACAGCTTACTGGAATGGATCTTAATGAAAATGGCGAATGGGTCGATGTGCCTTTAGAGAATGTAGTACCCAAATGGCTCTATGAAAGTCTTATGGAGGACGAGGATGAGGACGAGTACGAGGATATAGGCGATGACTACTGTGTGCCGATCCCATATATTCAAGACGATTTCAAGGCATGGCTGATGAACAAGCGCGGCATTTCGGCAAAAAGCGCTGACGATTATATACGCGCCTACTGTTCTGGTTATGAATCGGCGTTTGAAGAGGTTGGAATAGATCTATATAATCTGCTGAAATACATCTTTGAAGGAAAATTGGATTTTGAAGGAACATTGGATGAAACAGAGTCTGATCTGACAGAGGAAGATGCGCCCAAACTTGTTGAAATATACGTAGAGACAATGCTCGAAGATGAGGATGCCTATACGAAGGCTGAACTGCGCGCGATGAAACACTACCATGCCTTCATAGTAGAGGTGGCAGAAACCTTAGACAAGACTTATATCAACAAAAAAAGTCGTTCGCTGCCAAATGAAGATGAGTTCCGTTCATGGCTCGAAAACGAATATAAGATGAACTATGACAATGCAACAAAGATAGTCTCATCAGTAAAACGAATGGATCTGGAGCTTCCTTCATTGGTGTCTGAACCTATGACATTTCTGGATGTGCTCCGCGCTCTTCCTGCAGCCCACATGCGACCGAAATATCTCAATTTAGTACGAACAAAGCAGCAAGCTATTTATCATAGGATCAATTGCTCAGACAAGACCCTCCAAAATGGTTTTTCAAACATCAATTACTACATTAATTTCCTGAACAGCAAAAACATTGGCAGGTGAAAGAAAAAGAATTCTTTGACTGGCTCACAAAATCAGGACCACAAGAGAACTGCGCTTGCCCAATACATTGAGTTTAGACGCACAAGCCTGGCAGACACACCGTACACGAGCGATTCAGGTGACTGCGAAAAGCACTGAATCTAACGATGCCTCCACAGCATCGGATCAAATCTACAAATCGCCCGAAAAGACCTTTGAGGGGATGGAAAGAAGTCCATATATATTTCTTCGTGTTAAATTCAAACACTCTCTTAGAGAGTGTTTGAGCTTAACTTCTATTCACTCAAAGAGGATTTTCGGAGAGATTTGCGTGAGTTGATGAGGGAGCGATGCGGGCATCGTGACCGATGAAACTTGACGGAAATCGCCCGAAAAGACCTTTGAGAGGATAGAAAGAAGTCCATCTATATTTCTTCGTGTTAAATTCAAACACTCTCTAAGAGTTACTTAATGCCGTAGATCCATTCCACGGCCTTGCGTAGCAGGCGTGCGGGCAATATCGCCGCCATCTGGCAGTAGAGCCTTGCCGGCAGACTGATGCCGTTGACGCGCCATATCTTGCCGTTTACCTCTGGAAAGGTGTTTTTCCATCGCGACGGTTCGGGGTGCGGAGGCTGCAGCAGTTTGATCTTGGCGGCGAATTTCATCGAGTCGAGAAACCGGCGGTGAAGCTCTGCCAGTCCTTGGTCCACAAACCATTTCTCCATCAGCAGCGCATATACAAGGCGGTCGTGTGTTATCGTTTCCGTGTGGCCGTTCATGGTCATCGACGGATTAAGCTGATCGTGGCAGTAATAATAGACAGGAGTGTCGGTGGTGGATATGCTCCGCGCAAGGGCTATCGCGCGGCAGCTGACGCTCAGATCCTCCCAGAAGTCGATCCCCTCGGTGGGCAGCAGGTCGTTTTCGGTCACGAGCGTGCGTCTGACAAGCTTGTTCCACAGTGCGAATCCGGCTGTATCGATCGCCATACGGTCAAGTCCTTCAGCGATTTTAGACCCTATGATCCGGTTTTTTCCCGTGGCACACCTCTCATAGTACGGCGCCGCCACTATGTCGGCGCCTGCTGAGGCCTCCCACAGCACCGACAGGGCGTCGGGATGCATCATGTCGTCGGCATCGCACTTTATCAGATACTCGCCCCGCGCCTTTTCCACTCCCGTGCGGTAGGCCGATGCCGACCCGCGGCGAAACTGGTGAGCCGTCAGCACGGTGCGTTCGGCCATACCTGTGTCGAGTCGCAGATAAAGCTCCACTATCTCTTCGGAGCGGTCGGTGCTCCCGTCGTTGACCAGAATATACTCCACCGTCCCGTCGAAGATCTGAGCCGAGAGGCTTTCGAGAGTGCGCTGTATGGTGCGTTCGGCGTTGTGATAGGGCACAATGACGCTTATGAGTATCCTGCCATTGCCGGAAGCTTCCTGCGGCAGGTCGTCGGGCCGTAGTCGTCGGGTCGGGATCTCTGTCATCGCTTATGCCGGCGGCGTGGTATGCGGGGAAACATTCTCTTGACCGACGAAAGCCGCAGACTCATCCGGGGGGCGGCAATGACCGCTGTCACTGCCGCTATGATCGCGGCGAGGCCGATGATCTCGCGTGGCGTCAGCCGCTCACCGAAAACGCTCACTCCGATCACCACCGCTGTCACCGGCTCGAGGGCGCCCAGTATGGCCGTCGGAGTCGAGCCTATGTAGTGGATCGCGCCGGTGGTGCACACAAACGACAATGCGGTCGGAAACACCGCCAGACACACGAGGCAGCCCCACAGCCACCAGCGGTCAGCCGGAGGCAGCTGTATGTCGCCGGCTATGAGCAGACGCGCGCCGAATAGCGTCACGCCGAACAGCAGCAGGTAGAACGTCACGCTCAGTGTGGCCACATATTTCAGCGACGATTTGTTGACGGCCACGATATAGATAGCGTAGGTCAGAGCCGACGCCAGAACCAGGGCGGTGCCTGCCAGGCTCAGCGACTGTCCGTCGCCGGTGCGGTAGAGCAGTCCTATGCCGCCGAGCGCAAGAGTTATGCTGGCTATCATCACCGGGCTGAGGCGCTCTCTGTAGAACGCCGCCATGATCACCGCCACCATCACCGGATATACAAACAGTATGGTCGACGCTATGCCCGCATCCATGTAGTTGTAGGAGAGAAACAGCGACAGCGACGACAGGGCCATGAGCAGCCCGAGTGCGGCCAGGGTCAGCGTCTGGCGGCGTGTCACCCTGAAGCTGCGGCCGCGGATGGCTGTCATGCACGCCAGCAGCGGTATGGCCATCGCATAGCGGAAAAACAGCACTGAATCCGCTGTCATGCCTGCCGAGTAAAGAGGCAGGGCGAATAGCGGATTCATGCCGTATGTGGCCGCGGCCGTTATGCCGAGGCAGTAGCCTTTCAGCCGTGGATTCATTCAGATCGGTCTGTGAGGGTCATTTTACACCTTTTGCGCCCTTTACACCCCCGCCCATGGCGAATATGTTGGCGTCGTAGGTGGTGGTCTTGCGCTGACGCTGGCGGTCGCGTTTGAGAGCGAGTTTCACCAGACGGTCCATCAGTTCGGCAAAAGGTATGCCCGACGCTTCCCACAGGTAGAACGAGAGTGATCCCGGGATAGTGTTGATCTCGTTGACATATATCTGGCCGTTGTCTTCGTCCATGATCACATCGACGCGGCTCACGCCGTGACACGACAGCACTCTGAACGTTTCGCCGGCCAGGAAGCGGATCCGGTCGCTTGTGGCCTCAGGCAGATCGGCGGGAATCCGTTTGGCCGAAGCCTGCATCCCCTTGGAGCCTTTTGAGCCGCCCATGTATTTGTCTTCATAGGATAGTATCTCACCGCTCTTGATCGGCTCTTCGCACACCGAAGTCTGATATTCGTCGCAGTCGCCGAGCACCGAGCAGTTGATCTCTTTCAGATTGTCCACCATGTGCTCCACGATGATACGCGAGGAGTAGGAGGTTGCGTCGGTCACGCACTGCACGAGCCGCTCGCGGTCGGCCGCGCGGCCTATGCCCACACTCGATCCGAGATTGGAGGGCTTGACTATCACCGGGTAGCCGATCTTGGATTCGATCCGGTCAACGACCTCCTGACGGTTGTCGAACCATTCCTTATCGGTAAACCACACGTAGTCCACCACCGGCACCTCGCAGGCCTGAAGTATCATCTTCATCGTGATCTTGTCCATGCCGTTGGCCGAGGCAAGCACGTCACATCCGGCAAACGGCAGGCCGATAAGATCGAAAAGACCCTGTATGGTGCCGTCCTCACCGTTGGCTCCGTGGAGCACGGGAATAGCCACGTCGATGTGGGCGGCTACATCCGTGCCGAACATTTTACGGCGCGCCAGATAAAGATTGGAATCGCCGTATGCCGGGCGCATATACACCTCGCTGCACTGCTGCAGGAGTTTCTTTGGATCGCGGTAGTTCGATACCTCGGTGAGCGCCTCGCCTGTAAACCATCGTCCCTCTTTGGTGATGTAGACCGGTGTCACATCGTAGACATCGCGGTCTATGGCTGCCATGGCTTGGGAAGCCGAAATGACTGAAATTTCGTGTTCGGTGCTTCTTCCGCCGAAAAACACTCCTATGTTGGTCTTCATATTGATGGGTTTTGTTGTATGCTTATTTGAATGTGTCGGGCAGATCGTTCTCGTAGAGCACGGTATCGCCTGATTTCATTATCCCCGACAGCATGCTCTGTGCCTGGGCGAAAGTGTCGGTGATTATTATCCTGTCGTCGGTCATGCCGCCGTCTGATGCCCCCGAACGTATCGCTTCGCGGTTATAGCGGCCTACGATTATGGCTATATCGGCGCAAGCCGCTATTTTGCGGCCAAATTCATAGTTGAGCTTCTCCTGACGCTCTCCCAGTTCGATCATGCCGGGTGTGACTACGATACGGTTTCCGCCGGTCATCCCCGACAGCACGTCGAGAGCCATGCCCGATCCGGTTGGATTGGAGTTGAAGGCGTCGTCGATTATGGTTATGCCTCCGGGAGTGCGGCGCAGGCTCAGGCGGTGTTCCACCTGGCGGATGTCGGCTACGGCGAAGCGTATCTTCTCCTGAGGCACGCCCAGACGCACGGCCATGGCTATGGCCGCAAGCAGGTTGGAGATATTGCATTCACCTACAAGACGGGTCTGGAGCTGCATGCTGAGACCGTCCGGGCCGTTGACGGTGAATGTGGTACCCTGAGGTGAGTATGCGATGTCGGTGGCGGTCCATTGCGCTCCTGCGGTGTTGCTCACGGCATACCGGTCGCAATGGGTGTTGGTCACCTCGCGATCGGCGGCATACGGGAAGTCATTGTTTACAGCCGCATATCCGCCGGCCGGCAGAGAGTCGATAAGCTCGAACTTTGTGCGTTGCACGTTCTCGATCGAGCCGAACGATTCAAGGTGCTGCTCGCCGACGGCGGTGAGTATGCCGTATTCGGGATGAACCAGATCGCAGATCTCTTTGATGTCGCCGGGCTGTTTGGCTCCCATCTCCACAATAAACACCTCGTCGTAGGGTTTGAGATATTCGCGGATTGTGCGCACCACACCCATTGTGGTGTTATAGCTTCCGGGAGTCATGCAGGTGGCGAAATGCTCGTCGAGAATGCGCTTGAGGTAGTGTTTCGTGCTGGTCTTGCCGTATGACCCGGTTATGCCCACCACCTTCAGGCCGCGGCATGAGGCGAGGATGCGGGCGGCATCGTCACGATAGCCTCGGTTTATGCGGTTTTCAAGCGGCTGAAGCAGCCACACTGCGGCCATGATCACGATGTGCGAGGCGCAATACAGGATCTGTAGCGCCACCGAGGCCGCAAAAGCCGGCAAGAGCCATGAATGTCCGTCGGCGGCAACGGCGGCAACGGCGGTGATGGCTATGGATATGATGGCGCTGACACTGTAGATGCGTCGGGCGCGCGGGGTCATCACCAGCGGTTTCTTGTATCGGCGGGTCGACAGATACCAGATATTGCCTATGGCGAAGGCGCCGATGAGGGTCATCCCTACGCGGTCGGAGGCGAAGGCCGCCAGCGAGGCGAGAGCCACGGCCATGCCGGCCAGACGAGGCCACGATGTGGTGTCGGCCGACGAACGGAGCCACCGGCGGTAGCGCTCGATGCGGTAAGAGTTCTGCTGCATCATCATCAGATCGCGGCGAAGCTCTGCCGCCAGGCTAAGTGCGGAGCAGACCGCAATTGTACAGAATATTATCGTAATCAGCATATATATCGGTTGTGATCAGTTTGTGTCGTTGTGATGACGTGGCGTTTTTTTGCCTTCGCGTGGTCAGGATTTCAGGAAACTTGACATTACTGCGGCAAACTGCCTCGGATTGTCGAGAAAACTGTAGTGGCCGCAGCCGGGAAAAGATACGAGAGCCGCTCCGGGTATCAGGCGCTCCATGATACGGGCGTCGCGCATCGGTGTAGCGGTGTCGTTCTCGCCCCAGATAAGCAGGGTCGGGGCTTTTATGGAGGACATCACTCGTCGGAGGTCGTGGTTGACTACTTTCGAGAGAACGGCTCTCATGCGGGGTGATGCGGCTGCATAATCGGCCGATCCATTGCGTTTGCGACCCTCTTCGATTTTGCGGGCGGCAGCCTCTTTGCCCATGGTCAGCTGCATTATGCGGCGTGAAAACTTGAAAGCATAGACTTTGAAGTAGTAACGCAGGCCGCGGCGGGGTTTTACTCCGGCGGCATCAATCAGTATGAGCTTGTCTGCCTGACGCCGTGAGGCGAACAGAATTGCTATGCGCCCTCCGAACGAATGGCCTGCAAGCACCGGATTGTCGATGCCGAGACGGTCGGCCAGCTTCTCTACGAGCGAGGTGTATTCCTCTACATTCCATGCTTCGGGGGGCTCGGGAGTGCTTCCGAAACCTGGCAGATCAAGCGAATACACCCGATGCGTCTGCGAAGCAGTGCGTGCTATGGATGCCACGGTGCTGCTGTCGCATCCCCAGCCATGCATGAGTATAAGCGGGCGTCCCTGTCCGCTGACATCATAGTGCAGCTGCAGGCCATCGATTTCGCATATCTGTTCCATGTCGTTTCTTTTCGCAATTCTTTGGCAAAGTTACGTAATTCTTTCCAATGTAGTCTGCAGTATTTGTCGCAACATTATCAAAAAAGTCTGCGCTCGACAATGTTTCCGGTGTCGGAATAGCTCCTGTCAGCGCCATTGAGCGAAGTGGCGTCGTCTGCCGAGATAACCGTGATCGCCGCTGTGGCGGTAGGCTTCTTTCTCGAAAGTGATGGCTCGGTAGGCTTCATGGCAGTTGCCGCGGCAGGCCGCAAGCCGCACAAGCCACTCCGCAAGATAGGCAATATAGAAAGGCAGATACAGCAGTTCGCGCATCTGGGCTGAGTGGATCCGCTCGTGGTTGATCAGTTCGGGGGTCACTCTTACGCCATGCTTGATCAGGAGCATCCCGAACAGGTTGATCGCCGCATATTGTCGTCCGACCGGCAGTAGGTTGTTGCGTATTATCTTCATGACTTTTTCTGCCGTATGAACGTTTTTTGATGCCATAAATTTCAGTAAGGAGGCAAAAATATTCAATGATCCGTCGTAGATGATTTGGTGGAGTCCGGCGGCGTTTGTATTTTTGCACTGATGTGTGGCCCGGTGTCGCACACCGCCTGACGACAAATCGCTGCAAAGTAGTAGATTCTCCGACACAGATGCACAGACTGATGACCATCATATCGATAGTGACGTTCAGCGCCATAGGGCTGCTGATATTCTATCTGGCCGTGACCGGACGGGGCGAGACATCACAGCCGGTCGATACTTCCGGCTATGTCGTCAGGGGTGCCGACATCTCTTCCCATAATGGATTTGTGGATTTTGATATGCTGCGCACCCACGGCATCGGATTCGTATATGTGAAGGCCACCGAAGGCGCCGATTTCAAGGACGCGTCTTTCGGAGCCAATATCAATGCCGCCCGAAGGGCAGGCCTGAAAGTCGGAGCATATCATTTCTTCCGGTTCGATTCGTCAGGCTATCTGCAGGCGCTCAATCTGCTGCATTCGGTCAGAGGTCGCCATCTCGATCTGCCGTTGGTGATCGATGTGGAGGAATGGACCAATCCTGTCAACCGTTCGACCGACCAGACTGTGGGCCGTATAAAGGAGATGGCCGAAGAACTGCGTGCCGAAGGCTACCGGGTGATGCTATATACCAACAAGGATGGCTACAGCCGGTTTGTTGAAGGGCGTCTTGACCATTACCCGCTGTGGATTTGTTCGTTCACTCCCCCCGACGACGGTATCGACTGGACTCTCTGGCAATACACTCATCGCGGCACGCTCAAAGGTATCGACAGACTTATCGATCTCAACGTCTATCATGGCACGAGAGAGCAGTGGGACAGTCTGACTTCGGTGCCGCGTGTGGTCCCTCCGCCTGTCAGGCTGCAATATTCCGGAGCTTCTGCCGTTAACCATTAGGATGTCGTGACATGACTTCCGGACTCCGGCTCATGATGCGGATTAATCTCAACCGCGACAACACAGGATAGAATAGTTTAATCTCTTAACGGATACTAACATTGTCGATATTGACCGACAACATATTGCAGCGTATCATGCTGCTCGTGGCTCTGATGGCGGCTATGCCTGTGGGAGCTGATGCCTTCGAACTGACGGCCTATGCCGATACTTCGGCTCTCGCATCGGGCCGATGGATAAAAGTCAGCACACCTCAGGAGGGCGGCATTCAGTTTGTAAGCTATAGCGATCTTCGCAAATGGGGGTTTGCAAGCCCCGAACGTGTCAGTGTGGCCGGATATGGAACGCTGACCGATGCCGACATCATGTCGCGGGCGGCCTATGTCGATGATCTTCCACAGATACCGTCGCTGCATGCCGACGGCGGCATTTATTTTTATGCGTCGCCCGCTTCGAGAAAAGTCACCGACGATGCCGGCCGCGTGACGGAGATCGCCAGCCCGTATGTGGTCAGGCCATGCTATTTCCTGACCGATTCCAGGAGTGTCATAGAGCTTTCGACCGAAGGAATAGCCGACGGCTCGGCACAGTCCGCGACGGAATTCGTATCGGCGGTCAGGCATGAAACGGATGCCGTCAGCTACGGTCAGTCAGGACGCGATCTCGTCGGCGAGGATTTCCGGATCACACCTTCACGCGTGTTTCGGCTCGATCTCCCGGGTCA
The DNA here is from genome assembly GCF_003024925.1 of Paramuribaculum intestinale. Taxonomy (GTDB): domain Bacteria; phylum Bacteroidota; class Bacteroidia; order Bacteroidales; family Muribaculaceae; genus Paramuribaculum; species Paramuribaculum intestinale. Next base: position 16,493 of record NZ_PUED01000018.1, on the reverse strand, counting down.
TGTCGAGGGTAGCGAAGCATGGGTCAGGGTGCGGTTCGCATCGCGCACAAGCGCGCGGTCGGCTATTACTCTTACCGCCGCCGGCCGGCGCCTGGATACCGATGGAACGCTTCCGGCCGTGACAGGCAACAACTATGGTTCTCTGACCGACATCGAGGTAGTTCTCACTCCTGTCGACGGCCGTATAGATCTCGGGATCACGTTTGTCGGAATGGGCACTATATATTCGGCCAATCTCGACAGGATAGATGTCAATTATCGGCGGCGCATAGCCATGGCATCGGAGCCGATCGTGTTCACGTCGGCACGGCCGTCGGTACGGCTGGAAAGAGCTGTCTCAACTACCCGTATATGGGATATTACCGATCCGCTTCGTCCTGTGGCGATGAATGCTGCCGTGAGCGACGGTGGAGCGGTGTGGACCAACCCGTTCATGGGCGAGAGAACGTATGTGGCATGGAACAGTGGCATGGCATTGCCTACCCCTTTATTCGAGGCTGCTGTGGCGTCGCAGAATCTTCATTCTGTAGCCGTCGCCCCCGATATGGTTATCATAGCCCCTCACGAACTGTTGGCCGCCGCAAGGCGTCTGGCTGCTCTGCATGAGCGCCACGACAGCCTGGTGACTTTGGTGGTCGATCAGGAACATGTGTTCAATGAGTTCGCGTCGGGCACGGCGCATCCTTCCGCATTCCGCCATTATCTCAAGATGCTTTATGACCGGGGCAAAGCTTCGGGTCGTCCTTTGAGATATGCGCTTATGATGGGGCGTGGATCGTTTGACAACCGTAGGCTGACCACATCGGTCGGATCGTTGCGACAGCCGCTGATGCCTATATGGCAGAGCGCTGAGAGCATGAGCGAGATAGGATCATACACTACCGATGATTATCTGGCTCAGCTTGAGGATAACGCCGGTCTGCGTCCAGATTCCGACCCCTACAGCATAGCCGTAGGCCGCATCACGGCTCGTTCGGAAGCCGAGGCGTCGGCCTATGTCGACAAACTGGAGCGTTACATGCAGGTCGATCATGGATCATGGGCGTCAAGGGCTGTGATGCTTGCCGACGACGGCGACAATGCAAGCCACATGCGACAGAGCGAGGAGCAGATACAGGCGTTCATGTCTACACGTCCGGGCGACGCGTTGCTTTATGAGCGGGTATATCTCGATGCCTATCCTCTTGTGGGAGGAGTCTGCAAGGAAGCTCGCACCCGGCTCCACCGTCTGATCGATGATGGTGCTGTGTGGTGGAACTATGTCGGCCATGCCAATAAATATTATCTGTCCTCGCAGGGGGTGATGACGCTCAACGACATTACGTCGCTGCGCAATCGCCGTTGGCCCGTTTTTTTTGGAGCTACATGCTACTTCATGCAATGGGACGGCGTCGACCAGTCGGGCTCTGAAAAGCTTCTTTTCAATTCGTGCGGCGGTGTCATAGCCGCCATAACGGCCACGCGCCCGGTGTTTATTTCGGAGAATGCCAAGCTCAGCAAGGCTATGGGACTGGAGGCTCTGGGCGCGGATGCCGACGGGCGCACTGTAGCGATAGGCGAGTCGCTCCGAAGAGCCAAGAACCGGCTTGCAGCGCCTGCTTCCGAATCCAATTCCAATAAGCTCCGCTACGCGCTGCTTGGTGATCCGGCGCTGCGTCCGGCTGTGGCGTCGTCAAGAGTTGTGCTGCTTGAGGTGGATGGACGCAAAGTGGATGGTTCCGACGCCGATGACATAGTCATGATGGCGCGGTCGCAGGTGAGGCTGACAGGTGAGATCACCGACGGACAGGGTCGACGTGATGAAGCGTTCAGCGGCCGGGTGAGTATGGTATTGTATGATGCCGAGCGGTCGGTCACGACGATCGGGCGTGATGTCGACGGCTCGACGGGTCGCAGATACACCTACGAGGATCACGGATCCAAGATATTCGAGGGGGGCGACACGGTGATAGGCGGACGTTGGTCCATGACCGTAAGCATGCCCTCGGAGATCGCCGACAACTACCGGCCGGCCACCATGGTTTTCTCGGCCACGGACAATTCCTCGGATGGCGCGTCGGGCTGTGAACGCGGCGTCTATGTCTATGGCATGGACGATTCGCAGCCTCTCGACACTGTAGCTCCTGTCATAGAGAGCATATATCTCAATCATCCCGGTTTCAGCGACGGCGGCAAGGTAGATCAGTCACCGATGCTGATAGCGCGGATCAGCGATAATGTGGGCATAAATCTGTCTACGGCAGGTATCGGCCACACGATGACCCTTCGCATCGACGGGCGTGAGTCATTCAACGATATCGCTTCGTACTACACTCCCGCCTCAGGCAGTCAGGCGGCAGGTACAATCAATTATCCGCTGACAGCGCTGGCTGAAGGCCATCACACTCTTGAGCTCAGGGTTTATGACACATCGGGCAACGAGGCCATTGCCACTCTGTCGTTTTATGTCGACAGTCAGCTCGCTCCGGAGATATTCGATATTTATACCGATGTCAATCCGGCCTCGACACAGGCCAATTTCTACCTGAGCCACAACCGTCCGGACGCAGTTCTCGGCATCACCGTAAGTGTCTATTCGATGAGTGGCATTCTTGTTTGGAGCACGACGGTCAATGATCGGTCGGATATGTTTACCACTGCGCCCGTAACATGGAATCTCACCGACAGGTCGGGGCGCAGAGTGCCGCGCGGCATCTATATCTACCGCGCCGAAATCGTTTCGGGAGCAACGCGTACGGTTTCGCCTGCGCGGCGTCTGGCAGTCACGGGTCACTGATCCGTTCCCGCAGCAGCTGTGGCTGTCACACAGGGCTGAGGCCGAGTCCGGCTGCCTGGCTGAGCAGGAATTCCATCGCTGCCTCGCGCTCATTGGGAATCACACCGTCGAGTATAGCGTCCTTTATGGCCTGCTTAAGCACACCGACTTCCCGCGACGGTTGCAGGCCGAATATTGTCATGATCTCGCTGCCGTCCACCGGCGGTTGGAAGTTGCGTATATGGTCGCGTGCCTCCACCTCCTCCATCTTGCGGCGTACGGAGGCGAAGTTTTCGAGGTGGCGTTTCACCTTTTCGGCATTCTTCGATGTGATGTCGGCTTCACACAGAGTCATCAGATCGGTAATGTCGTCGCCGGCATCGTGCAGCAGACGGCGTATGGCCGAGTCTGTAACTCCCTCTTCCACCAGAGCTATCGGGCGCATGTGGAGTTCGACCATTTTCTGGACGTAGCGCATACGGTCGTTCATCGGAAATTTCATCTGGCGGAATATCCGCGGTATCATCTTGCTTCCGATGAAGTTGTGGTTGTGGAATGTCCATCCCAGACTGTTGTCCCACCGCTTTGTCACAGGTTTGGCTATGTCATGGAGCAATGCACTCCAGCGGAGCCACACGTCGCCGGTCTTGGCGGCCACTTTGTCGAGCACCTCGAGAGTGTGCAGGAAGTTGTCTTTATGGCCTCGCCCTTTGACGGTTTCCACACCGCAGAGGGCGTGAAGTTCCGGAAATATCAGTTGCAGGAGTCCAGTCTGTTCAAGCAGCCGCCACCCGAGCGACGGACACGCCGAGCGCATGATCTTCATCAGTTCGTCCATGATGCGTTCGCGTGTGATGATTTTGATGCGCTGGGCGTTGTGGGTGATCGCCTCAAGGGTCGCAGGATATATCTCAAATCCGAGCTGTGTGGCAAACCGTATGGCCCTCATCATCCTGAGCGGGTCGTCGCTGAAGGTTATGTCAGGGTCGAGCGGTGTGCGGATGATGCCGGCTTTGAGGTCGGAAATGCCGTCGAAGAGATCGATCAGATCGCCGAATGTCGCTGTGTTGACGCTGACGGCCATCGCGTTGATGGTGAAGTCGCGTCGGCTCAGATCGTCGTGGAGCGTGCCGTCCTCCACTATGGGATTGCGGCTCTGCCGATCGTAGCTCTCTTTGCGCGCGCCGACAAATTCGAGTTCCATTTCGCCACGTTTCACCTGTGCGGTGCCGAAGTTGCGGAACACGCTCAGATGCGTGCCTTTGCCCATGCTGCGCGCCACGGCTTCGGCCAGTTCTATGCCGTTGCCTACGCTGACAAAGTCTATGTCGACCGACGGCCGGTCGAGCATCATGTCGCGGACACATCCGCCGACGGCGTAGCATTCGCGTGAGATACTGTCGGCAACGTTGCCGACAGCCTTGAATATCTTCTCTTTCTTGCGCTGTATGATCAGTTCGCTTATGTTCATGCCAGTAATTTGATGAACTGCTCGGGGGCGTTTGTGAGGCACTCTGTGCGATCAGCTCCCACGCAGTATGTGTTTTCGATTCCGACCGCTCCTGCTCCGGGTATGACGAATTTAGGTTCGAAAGCGATAACGTTGCCCGGGGCTATGATGTCGCGGCTTCGCGGAGCTATGACCGGCATTTCGTTGATCTCTATGCCTACTCCGTGGCCTACAAAACCGGCTTTCTGCCGGTGACCCATGAAATATCGCTCCAGGCCGGCTTCGCGGGCCATAGCCTCGGCGGTGGCATACAGGCTGCGTGCTTCCGCACCGGGACGTGCGTCGGTCTGCATCCTGTGGCATATCTCGATCGAGCATTGATGAGCCTTGGCGGCGAGATCGCTCGTGTGATCGGCGATGAAAGTGCGTGTCATGTCGGTCATGTAGCCGGTATAGTTGCCGTTGACATCCACCATCACAGTGTCGCCCGGACGGATGACTGTGCCGTTGCATCCTACCGGAAGCGACGGATCGAGCCCTTCGCCTCCCATGGCGAAGTCGTAGGGCGTCGGTGTGTCGGCGTTTTCACCGACGAGTATGTTGCCCATATAAAGCTCCATGGAGTCGCCGCTTATGCGGAACTGTCCTAGACAGCCTTCAAGGCGTGATATGCGTTCGATCTCCACCTGTAGCTCCAGATCGGTCATCCCTTCGCGATAAAGATGCGGTATGCGGCGGTAGACACGTTCCTGACGGATACCGCTCTGTCGTATCTTTTCGATTTCCGCCGGTGTCTTTGCCGAACGCAGCCGTCGCATGGCCGGTGAGAAATTGATCGTTTCCGCGCCTTCAAACGCTTTTTTCAGCCGTTCGGCCACGCTCCATGTCGTGACGTCGAGCTCCATGCCGAGCCGTTGCGGCATGTTGAGCCCGATGCTCTGCGCCATATCCTCGGGTTTGCGTATTGCGACCACTCCGTCACCCTCCAGGTCTATCGGACGCCTTACAAAATATATTTCCGGGCCGTTGAGGGCTACATAGATATAGCCGTCAAACACGCGGCCGGTCAGATAATAGATGTTGGCATTGTCTGTTATGAGTGCGGCGTCGGCTTTTTCGGCCTCCAGCTGCCTGCGCAGGTTGTCAAACCGCAGTCTGGCTTCCTGTGGCTCGAGAATGTTTAGTTGTTTCATCGTTTCAGTGATTGTCCTGTGATTCCGACAAGCTCTATGCCTGTCAGAGTGTCAACGCGCATCACGTGACGGATGTTTACCCGTCGGGTGGAATTGTCAACAGTGGTTTTTGTCGGCGCCTCTATCTGCATTGATGCTCCGATGCCGTGGCCATACCAGTGTCCGTAAATGTCACACAGTTCTATGCCGATTGTGTCGCGTCGTATGTTGTGGCTGTCATCTTCAAGGCTGACTTCCAAATACAGGTTGCGATAGGGATAGCTGTCGTTGTGACGCAGTGCGATGTGCAGCGGTTGTTCGATACGCATCGCTGAGTCGATGTCGAACTTTACGGTGTCGCCATATGCCCATCCGTCATGCGGAATGTGTGCGAACGAGTTGATTTCCCCATTGCCGCCGCATGATACGGCGACAGCCGCCAAAACGGCGGTTGCAAGCCGTCCGGCGGCTGTCGGTATGTGTCGGCGTATTGTCATTGGTCAGCCTCGCCCATCATGCGCTTTGACGGTGACATGGCCGGCGGCAGGGCCTGCTTGGCATTGCGTCCGGCTTCGAGATTGGTGTTGTCGGGAGTGTCGCCGGGACGCAGACGTCGCTTCTGCCGCTGACCGTTCTGATTCTGCGGTTTCTGTCCTTTCTGCTGCTGTCCGGAGCTTTTCTGCTCTTTGGCTTTCTGTTCCCTCGGTTCTCTGGTCTTCTGCGTGGCAGGTTCTTTGTGATCCTTGGGGTCGCGCTGCTTCGGAGAGCTGGATGCATCTTTCGACGGCTGCTGCCCCTTGTCGGATCTGTTCTTGCGGCGCTTCTTCTTTTTGTCGAAACGCGTGATATCCTGTCCCAGAATGTCGTTGTATTGTTTCTTGTCGGCCTCTTTTATCTCCTCTTCACGTTTGAGGTTCAGGGGCTTCTCGCCGTTTTTGTTGAGCTGTATGACCTCAAATGCGCGTTTGGCGTCGATCGTCACCAGGTTGGCGGCAATATTCTTGTCGGTGGAGTATGTGATCTCACGCTTGAACACGTCGTACTTGAAGTGGTAATAGGTGGCGTCGGCCGTTTCAAGGCGTATCTCTTTCGAAGGCATTTTCTTTATGCTCTCCACGTAGCTGTCGACTTCGAAATTGAGGCAGCATTTGAGTTTGGCGCACTGTCCGGCAAGTTTCTGCGGATTGAGCGAGATGTCCTGAAAACGGGCGGCGGCGGTGCCGACCGATACGAAGTTGGTCATCCAGCTTGCGCAGCACAGCGGACGTCCGCACGGGCCTATGCCGCCGATGCGTCCGGCCTCCTGGCGTGCGCCGATCTGACGCATTTCCACGCGTATGTGGAATGTTTCTGCAAGCACTTTGATCAGCTGGCGGAAATCGACTCGCTCGTCGGCGATGTAATAGAATATCGCTTTGTTGCCGTCGCCCTGATATTCCACGTCGCCGATCTTCATGTTGAGCTTGAGGTCGGCGGCGATTTTGCGTGAACGTATCATCGTGTCGTTCTCGCGTGCCTTGGCTTCCTCGTATTTTTCGAGATCGCCGCTCTTGGCTTTACGGAATACGCGTTTCAGTTCCGCGTCGGGTTTTACTCCGGCTCTGCGCATCTGCAGGCCGACAAGTTTTCCCGTCAGCGTCACCTGGCCTATGTCATGACCCGGAGCGGCCTCCACTGCCACCATGTCGCCGATCGCAAGATCGAGATGGGTGGTGTTGCGGAAAAATCCTTTGCGGGTATTCTTGAACTGCACTTCCACAAGCTCGTCGTCGGCCATGCCTCCGGGCACGTCGGCCAGCCAGTTGTGGCAATGCAGTTTGCCACGGGGCGCTACCTTGCAGCATGACGGTGACGGATTCAGGGGAGCGGGGTGTTCCGAATCAGGCGTGTCACCCCCTTTTTTCCATTCGTTTCCCATTATTTGGCAAAGCTAACCGAGCGTGTTTCGCGTATGACGGTGATCTTGACCTGTCCGGGATATGTCATCTCGTCCTGGATGCGTTTGGCGATCTCGGCGGAGAGCTTTTCGGTTTCTACGTCGTCGATCTTGTCTGCTCCGACTATGACGCGAAGCTCACGGCCGGCCTGTATGGCGTAGGTCTTGATCACTCCGGGATAGGAGAGAGCGAGCTGTTCCAGATCGTTGAGACGCTTGATGTAAGCCTCTACGATTTCGCGGCGTGCGCCGGGGCGTGCGCCTGATATTGCGTCACATACCTGCACTATCGGCGCGAGAAGCGATGTCTGTTCTATCTCGTCGTGGTGCGCGCCGATGGCATTGCATATTTCGGGCTTTTCCTTGTATTTCTCGGCGAGTTTCATGCCAAGGAGTGCGTGGGGCAGTTCGGGCTCTTCGTCGGGCACCTTGCCTATGTCGTGAAGCAGTCCGGCGCGGCGTGCTTTCTTGGGATTCAGACCGAGTTCCGATGCCATCACGGCGCAGAGATTTGCCGTTTCGCGTGAGTGCTGGAGCAGGTTCTGGCCGTAGCTTGAGCGGTATTTCATTTTGCCGACAAGGCGGATGAGATCGGGGTGGAGTCCGTGGATGCCGAGGTCGATGGCAGTGCGTTTGCCTGTTTCGATGATCTCTTCCTCGATCTGTTTGCGTACTTTAGCCACAACCTCCTCGATGCGTGCGGGGTGGATGCGTCCGTCAGCCACAAGCTGATGCAGCGCAAGGCGAGCTATCTCGCGGCGCACGGGGTCGAACCCCGAAAGCACTATCGCCTCTGGAGTGTCGTCGACTATGATCTCGATGCCTGTGGCGGCTTCGAGCGCGCGGATATTGCGGCCTTCGCGTCCGATGATGCGTCCTTTGATCTCGTCGGAGTCAATCTGGAACACCGTCACGGAGTTCTCGATGGCTGTTTCGGTCGCCACACGCTGTATCGACTGGACTACGATGCGCTTGGCTTCCTTGTTGGCGGTCATTTTCGCATCGTCCATGATGTCGTTGATGTAGCTTGCTGCGGCAGTCTTTGCTTCATCCTTGAGGCTCTCCACAAGCTTGTCTTTTGCCTCTTCGGCGGTCAGACCGCTGATATGCTCCAGCTCTTCCTGCGCTTTGTGGCGGAGCGAGTCGAGTTCGGCTTTCTTTGATTCGGCCATGGCGAGCTGTTCGTCGAGGCGCTGGCGTGTCTGTTCTATCTCGTTGCGTGCGCGCTGGTTCTCTCCCTGCTGCTGATTGAGCTGCATCTCGCGCTGTTTGATCTTGCTTTCGGCCTGCTGCACTTTGGATATGCGCTGCTGTGCCTGTCTCTCGGCTTCGGCCTTGATCTTGATCTCCTCTTCGCGGGCTTCGAGCAGACGGTCTTTCTTGATAACCTCCGCCTCTTTTTTAGCTTCGTCAATGATGGTGCGTGCGCGGCTTGTGGCCATGTTGCGCTGAACGATCATTGCTGCGACGGCACCGATGGCCAGAGCCACTATGGCTGTGATCAGAATGAGTATGATGGTCGTCATGTCTATATGTCTGTTGGTTTTATAAGGTTATTAATGATAAATGTTGTCAATGTCTCAGCTCTTTTGTGTACGGGCCACGCGTCGCGCGGGGCAATGGGCGCAAGAATATCACACACAGTCACTCTTCGTTTCCGTAGGCGCCTCGGGGTGTTTCGCGAGCCAGCATGCTGTCAAGATCAGCTTCGAAATCCGACAGCATCCTTTCTCCGTCCTCTATCTGGGCTTTCAACGTCATGTAGCCCTTGGCGTAGAGAAACAATACCATGGCCATGACTTCTGCCTGCGGTCGGTCGACAAATCTGTCGCGCCATTTTGACCAGCTGGCGTTGGCCTCTTTGGCCGCGGCTCTGAACAATTCCTCCTCTTCAGCGGCGATATTGATGCGGAGCGGAATATCTGCTATCCTAATGTTTATGTATATCTTCTTTTTGTCCATTGCATGTTACTCGCCCAGGTCGGCGATACACTTGTCAATGTCCCGTACTAATCCGGCCAACAATGCCCGAGTGTTCTCTGCATCGCTGCGGCTCGGACTCACCGAATGAACCACCCGGAGATACTCGTTCTCCTGATTGAGAAGATCTATGCGCTTCTGCAATCTCTCGTTGTCTTGCTCAAGCTCTCTGATGCGCTGCCGGGCTGCCGTTGCAGCCTCTTCGAGCATCTCGTGGCGCTTGAGCAATAGGGCGGTCTTGGTGCGCAGGCTGTCAAGACGTTGCTTCAAATCTGCGGACATTATTATGCCAATTTTTTACAAAAGTACAATTTTCAATTGTCATATCATAATGGGACATATGTTTTTTAACAAAAATATTCCAAAATGCTTCGCTAAAATGCTGCGCTGGCATGGTGGTATCATTTCATGTCGTATCGGATGCAAATGACAAGGCGGTGTGCCGAAGCCCGAACTTGGGGATCGACACACCGCCAATGATATGGTGGTAACGTGCGCTTACTTGACGGGAGTGAAACGCAGGGTGTAGTTCATGGTCTTGTCAGGGACGCGGTAGATCGGCAGGGTGTCGACATCGGCTCCGCACGACGCGTTGCCAACGCCGCGGGTCCATGCGTCGAGATGCAGCACGCTGTAGGGACGTGCGTTCATTTCCCAAAGATGATTGGCGCGCATGAGATCGGCGTCGGTATAGGGAAGGATTGAGAATGCGACCCTGCCCTGGGTGGTGATCTCGATGCCGCGACCCGAAGCATCCGTGAGGCGCAGCTCGCGGAGGCCTTCGCGGCCGCCTGTGGATTGTGGCTTGACGTAGGGCTCAACCATGTCGGCCACTGTTGTGCTGTATCGTCCTACGTATGCTCCGTCGAGGCGGTCGGCGTAGTTCTCGTATGGTCCGTGGGCGTAGTAGTCGACGATGTCGAGCGACGGGTTGATGGCGCAGACGAGGCCGGCCCGGCGGAGGTTGTCGCTGTGCGGACGGAATGTGACATTCATATCCATTGTGCCGTCGGGGCAGAATGTGTAGGTTATGTCGGTAGAGCATTTCTCTCCTTCGCGCACGGCAGTCACCTCAATGTTTTTGCCAACGGCGCGGTAGCTGACTGTGGCGTTAGGCGCCATGCCTGTTATCGTATCGGTGAAGCGGTCGTTCTCGATCCATCGGTGGTTGTCGTAGGTGAATCCCTGACGGTCGGCTATGACGCTTATGCCATTCATGTCGAGCGAGGTCATGACTCCGGTATTGGTGTCGAACGTGGCTGAAATCAGCTTGTTGGCAATGTGCAGCGTTGCGTCGGCAAGCGTGGCATTGAGCTTGTCGCCTTTGCTGTTGTTTTCGGCCAGAGGGGCACGTTCGGCGATGATGAACTGACGGCGTGCCACTTCGTGGCCGGCGTCGGCGAATGACTGGCTGTCGTGATATGTCACCTTGACATCGACAAGTATCTCTTTGCCGGCGTCAATCTTGCTTATGTTGGCTCCCAAAGGTATGGTGATTACGGTCGAGTCGCCCGGGGCTACTGCCGGAAGAGCCTTGGTTGCAATGGCTCTGGGATGTCCGTCGATGAGCAGCGAAGTGCCGACGTCGAGTCCTTCGAGGGTGCGGAATGCGTAGCGGTTGGCGATGCTTACGGTAGCTTCCCGGTCGTTGTGGCTGAGCATGCGGATCTTGACGAAACTGTGGGCGGCTCTGACTTCCATGAGTTTGGCGCTCTCCTGGCGGGTGGCCGGAATGACGCCGTTGGAGCAGAAATTGCCCTGATGCGGGCCGGGGTAGTCATAGCCGGTATGCAGCCGGTAGACGCCCTGCTTGATCTCCTGTGGATCGTAGATGGCCTGGTCGACCCAGTCCCAGATGCAGCCTCCGATTGTGGCGTCGGAGTTTTCCATGACTTCCCAGTATTCCGAAAGGTTGCCGATGGCATTTCCCATCGCATGGGCGTATTCGCAGAGTATCATGGGCTTGTCAAGTCCGCTCGTGTTTTCGTGCATCCATTTCATGCCGGGATACATTTTCGAGTAGAAGTCGGAGAAGCGGCTTCCGCCATATGGTTTGTCGGCACGGGTGCCTTCATAGTGGATGGGTCGGGTGGGGTCGAGCGTCGCGGCGGCGTCATAGCACCACTTGAAGTTCTCGCCGTTGCCGGCCTCGTTGCCGAGGCTCCACATTATTACCGAGGGGTGGTTGCGGTCGCGAAGCACCATGCGGTCGATGCGGTCGACAAACGCCGGAATCCATGACGGCATGTCGCTGATCGACTGGTTGGCATGGTCTTCCAGGTCAGCCTCGTCGATGGCATAGAGTCCGTAATGGTCAAACATCGCATACATTCGCGCGTTGTTGGGATAGTGGCTCGTGCGGATGGTGTTGATGTTGTTCTGTTTCATCAATGTCACGTCGCGAAGCATCGATTCGGTGCGCACGGCACGGCCGTAAAGGGGGTCGCTGTCGTGGCGGTTTACGCCTTTGAGCATCACCCGCTTGCCGTTGATGTAGAGCAGTGATCCGTCGATGCGTATATCGCGGAATCCGTGTTTGGTGGAGAATGCCATTTCCTCTTTGCCGTTCTTGCCGTCGCGCTGTATCACGCTGACGGTATAAAGATTGGGCTGCTCGGCGTTCCAGAGGGCTACATCGGCAAGGTCGAAGGCGGCTGTCACTCCGGTAGTGTCTGTAAGGTTGTAAAGTATGGTCTTCTCGGCGATCTGCCGGCCATTAGGATCCGTCACTTTCACCACGTATTCCTTTATGCCTTTGTGGTTGCTACGGTTGTCGATGTCGAGCTTCACTTCAAGGTGTGCCTTGCTGTAGTTTTCGGAGAGCCTGGAGGTGATGACGTGGTCGCGCACCGACGCTTCGGGCACGTTGTAGAGGTAAACATTGCGGTGTATGCCGCTCATGCGGAACATGTCCTGACACTCCAGATATGAGCCGTCGCTCCAGCGGAAAACCTGGACGGCAATGTCGTTCTGGCCGGGGTGGAGGAAGTGGCTGATGTCAAATTCGGCATCGTTGTTCGCTCCCTGGGTGTAGCCGACATATTTGCCGTTGACCCAGACGAATGCGGCGGAGTAGATGCCTCCGAAGTGGAGCATTGTGCGTCGTCCGCTCCAGTCGGCCGGTATGTCGAACGTGCGTTTGTAGGAGCCTACTGGGTTGATGCCGTAGTTGACACCTCCGTCATTGAAGCCTTTACGGGCGTTGATGAATGGCGGGGTGTTGGCGTGGGGATACTCGACGTTGGCGTAGATAGGCTGGTCGTAGCCCTGCATTTCCCAGTTGGAGGGTACGGGTATGGTGTCCCAGGCAGATGTGTCGAAGCTCTCGTTGTAGAAGTCAAGCGGACGTTTCGAGGGGTTGTCGACGAGGTTGAACTTCCATGTGCCGTTGAGGCTTAGGTAGCGGTCGTTGACAGGCTCTGTCCAGGGTGTGGTGTAATATGCTTTGTCGGCGAGCATTGCCGCTTCCGATGCGTAGGGCATCATTGTGGCTGCCCCCTTCTCTTTGTTCTGTTCGAAAATCGTTTCGTTTTCCCAGAAGTTTTTGCGGCGTTCCTCGTCGCTTTCGGCAGTCTGCTGCTTGGTATCGACCGGCAGGAAGGCGAATTTGGCTGCTTTGCCGCTAGCGCGCTTCACCAGGGTGAGGTTGCCGTCGCGGTCGGTGGCAATGGCCATGTCGGGCTGGTTGGTCGGTATGAGTGTGGCTCCGTCGACGGTCCAAAGCTGTGATTCGTCAGAGCCGTTGTTGACTCCGAGGGTCAGTATGGTGCCCTCTGCGCGTATGGCCAGATCGCTTGCCGGATTGATCATGCGCCAGCTGCCCGAGAGCCCGGTGATGCTCCAGAGCTGTTGCGGGGTGTCGGGGCGGTTCTCTTTGAGAGCAACTGTCGTTGGGCCGGTCTCTTCGATTACATACTTTGTGTTGGACTTCAGCACGATTTTATAGTGCTTGTCCTTGTCGAAGCTCACTTTTTGCTGTGCTCCCGCAGGAAGCCATGCCGCTATGATGAGGCAGAGGGCCGTCAGCACGGTGCTGAAAAATGGTTTAGACATAAGATTGATTTGTTGTGATTGATGTTTATATTCTGCTCACAAAGTTACAAAAAACCGGTGGAAATGTCGTTGAACGATAGGCGGTTTTGTCACATGACTGGGCGCTATTTTGGATTTTTTATGGTTTAGGCGGAGCTGACGAGGGTTTGGTAATGCCTGTAACGCCGACCCTGGAGTCCGATCTGCGTTGCAGGTCGGATGATCCATAGCCGGCGTGATGCTGCTTTAGGTCATCGGTAACAGTCCGATGCCGTATATGTGATGCTTGTGTTAGCGCGTGCTAGTGTGGCTGTCAGTCGCTTTTATGCCTACCCTCCGTGTGAGCAGCCGATTGACTGTGGCTCCGGCGAGGCTTGTCAGGCATACGGCTCCTATGATCAGAAGCCAGAGCAGAGTGGTGTGTAGGTCAATGGGCTGCATGATGGATTGTATATGGATGTTGATTGTTGTGTCTTTACAACAACGCCCCGCGCCAAAAGGTTCGGCGCGGGGCGTTGTATTCTGTTAGGACCTTGTCGGTTCAGATGGCGTCGTCCTCTACGGTTTCGAGTGCGTCGCGTTTCGCCTCGGGGGAGGGCTTGTCGGATGTGGCGGCCTCAAGTTTCTTCATCATCGCAAAGATGAACAGAGCTGAAATGAGGCATATCACAATGAGTATGGCCCAGACCATATAGGTCGGTATTTTACCCCAGAGGAGCATAGGGATCGACACAAGGTAGTTGCCTACGGCTGTGGCGGCAAACCATCCTCCCATCATCGAGCCTTTGAGCTTCGGGGGAGCGACTTTGCTGACAAACGATATGCCCATCGGTGAGAGCAGAAGTTCGGCAAACGTGAGGAGTAGATAGGTGGAAATTAGCCAGTTGGGTGATACTGACGCCTGAGTGCCGACGATGGACATCGATCCGATGAGCATCACTCCATAGGCCACTGCGGCCATGATCATGCCGTAGCCGATCTTGCGGGGAGCCGACGGCTCTTTCTTCTTGCGGGCAAGCCAGCCGAAGAGCGCTAGCGACACCGGTGTGAGCGCTACAACATAGAAGGGGTTGAACTGCTGGTATTGCTGCGGCTGTATGCCTGAAATCACGTCGGGGGTGCTGGGGTAGATGTAGAAAGCCACTCCGGCTGCGAGTGCTACGAACGCTATTCCGCAGATGATGCGGAGAGTGCCTTTGGCTTTGAACATGCCGAAAATGCACCATACGGCGGCGGCAATCATTGTGAGGCCGAGGAGGTTGAATCCTACACGAGTCCATCCGGTGGCTTCGGGAGCTGTGCAGCTCTTGGCAAACTCGGTGAGCGTGGCTCCGTTCTGGTGGAATACCATCCAGAAGAATATCACGACTGCAAACACAAGGAAGAGAGCCACGACTCTCTGGCGGGTCTGCTCGGGTGAGAGTTCGGGGCCTGTTTCAGCCTGTTTGCTGTCTGTGGCGGCGGTGTTTTTATCGGTGATGACGTGGGAGTAGGCTTTGCGTCCGAGGAAATAGATTAGGAAGCTGATCACGAGCGATGCGCAGGCTACTGCAAAGGCGTAGCCATAGCCGGTCGAAAGGGTTTCGATATAGTGTGATGCCCATGCGGAAATGTCCGATCCTACCTGCATGCCGCTTGCTTCGGCTTCGGCTACCAGTTCGGCTCCGTTTTCGGCTCCGTCGAGATATCTGTTGCAGATGGAGGGCAGGTCGGCCTGATAGACGAGGCCTTGTGCCGACATGGCTTTGTTGCACATGTAGGTGGCCATTCCCGGAGCGAACATCGAGCCTACGTTGATGAGCATGTAGAAGATCGAGAAAGCCGAGTCGCGCTGTCCGGCATATTTGGGGCTGTTATAGAGGTCGCCGACCATCACCTGCAGGTTGCCTTTGAAGAGGCCTGTGCCGGTGGCTATGAGCACGAGAGCCGCACAGAGGATCACGAGCGATGTCGTCGATCTGATATCGGTCGGTATGGCCATTACGGCATATCCGACAAACATCACAGCAATACCTGTGACAACGCATTTGGAGAAGCTCCATTTGTCGGCCACCCATCCGCCTACAAGGGGCATGAAATAGACAAGCGCCAGAAATATGGCATAGATCTGGCCTGATACTGTGGAGTCGAATCCGAATTTAGCCTGCAGATAGAGCAGGAAGATGGCGAGCATGGTGTAGTAGCCGAATCGCTCGCCGGTGTTGGCAAGTGACAGGACGCACAGCCCTGCCGAAGGGGATTTTGACATATTTGATGGTTAATGGTTAGATTTCAAAAGGATCCGCAGTGTTCAGTCGGCTGTGCCTGATTTCTGTTCGATAGCCTTGAAGGCGACGGCATACATCTTCATCTGCCGCACCATGGCGAGCAGTCCGTTGCTTCGTGTCGGCGATAGGTTTTCCGACAGGCCGATGCGGTCGATGAAATATAGGTCGGCGTCGGCCACCTCGGTCGGCGTGTGGCCGTTGAGCACCTCGATCAGCAGCGCTATGATGCCTTTGACTATGATGGCGTCGGAGTCGGCGGTGAATTGCATTTTGCCGTCCTGAAGCTCTGCGTTGAGCCACACGCGGCTCTGACAACCCTCTATAAGGTGGTCGGGGGTCTTGAAGCGCTCGTCGATGGGTGGAAGCTCATTGCCGAGATCGATGATCATGGCGTAGCGATCCATCCAGTCGTCGATCCCTTCGAAGTCGGCTGCTATCCGGTCTTGTGTCTGGTTGATAGTCATAATGTTTGCTTTCTCTCTGCAAAATTATGCAAAAAAAGCGGCATTTACAAATAGGTTCCGCGGCTTGCCGAAAAAATAAGAAGCAAAAGGCTTGGTGTTACAAAAAAATATCGTTAAGTTTGCGATATAAAACATCAATACTTATTCTTAAATAACCATGCCCAAAGCCAGGAAAATCCTTAACATCATTAAAAACGACCCGTGGCTGGCGCCTTACGCAGCCGCTATAGAGGGACGCCATGAAGATGCCGTGAAAAAAGAAAAAGAACTGACGGCTTCAAGCCGGTCGCTCGATGATTTTGCAAATGCACACAATTATTTCGGATTGCATCGTCAGAGCGACGGGTCGTGGGTGTTTCGCGAATATGCGCCCAATGCCACCGCGATAACCCTCGTCGGCGACTTCTCCGGCTGGCAGGAGCAAGCCCGGTATGAGT
>NZ_PUED01000179.1 GCF_003024925.1 Paramuribaculum intestinale | reverse complement strand
TTCGCGCACCGTGTATTTCACAGCCATGGGACGCGAGAAAGACGAGCACCCCTACTACCAGCATTTCTACAGCGTCAGCCTCGACGGCGGCCCGGTGCGCAGGCTCGACTCAGGATCATACTTTCATTCGCCCATAGTCGACGATGACGCACGATACTTCGTCGACAACTTCTCACGCGTGGACACCGTGCCAGAAACCGCACTCTACGACACCCGTGGCAACAAGATCATGACACTGCAGCGCGCCGACTTCAGCCAGCTGTTTGCCAACGGATACCAGTTCCCCGAAACATTCACAGTCAAGGCTGCCGACGGAGTCACCGATCTCTACGGAGTCATGTATAAGCCGTTTGACTTCGATCCCGAAAAATCATATCCTATCATCGACTATGTATATCCCGGTCCTCAGGTAGAAGCCACCAACTACCCGTTCACCCGCATGTCGGTCCGCACCGACCGACTCGCACAGGCCGGATTTATCGTCATCACCGTTGGCAACAGAGGCGGACACCCTGATCGCTCCAAATGGTATCATAACTACGGCTACGGCAACCTGCGCGATTACGGACTCGCCGATCAGAAAGCTGCCATCGAACAGCTCGCCGCCCGACATCCATATATCGACATTAACCGCGTTGGTATACATGGCCACAGCGGCGGAGGATTCATGTCGACAGCCGCAATACTCGGCTACCCCGACTTCTTCAAAGTAGCCGTGTCATGCGCCGGCAACCACGACAACCGCATCTACAACCGCTGGTGGAGCGAAACCCACCACGGCGTTAAGGAAACTGTCAGCGAAAATGGCGACACAACATTTGTCTACTCCATACAGACCAATCCTGAAATAGCGCGCAATCTCAAAGGCCATCTAATGCTTGTACACGGCGACCTTGACAACAATGTCCATCCAGGCAACACCATAAGGGTAGCCAACGCACTCATCAACGCCAACAAGCGCTTCGATTTCCTCTATCTCCCGACACAGCGCCACGCATTCGGCAACATGGACGAATACTTCTACTGGCGCATGGTCGACTACTTCTCCGACTATCTGCTCAATGGCCGTCAGACACAGGTCGACATACCGCAACGCTGACCCACACTGATTCAGTCTTATTCACGACGCCTTCCCGTTGCCCATCACTGGCCGGGAAGGCGTCGCTATTTATTTGAGACCAACACATCCTCATACACAAACAACCCATCCATCAGCGACATCCTCAGTCAGCTTCAGATCTAAGAGAGTGTTTGAATTTCACTTCTATTCACTCAAAGAGGATTTTCGGAGAGATTTGCGTCAGTTGAGGAGGGAGCGATGCGGGCATCGTGACCGATGAAACCTGACGGAAATCGCCCGAAAAGACCTTTGAGAGGATAGAAAGAAGTCCATATATATTTCTTTGTGTTAAATTCAAACACTCTCTAAAAGTCAGACATAGCGCGGGAGGCTTCGGATTTTTTTCGTAACTTCGCAAAAAATAGAGTACGACAGCATGACATCTGACAAATCATGTCGTGAATTCAGCTATCCCACCTCTATCTAAAGTTTACTACTAAATCCCATGTTTATGAGCGTAAACAAAGTTATACTCGTGGGCAACGTCGGACAAGACCCTGAAATCCGATACGTGGAGAAACGCCCCGTTGCCGAGATGTCTCTTGCCACTACCGAACGTGGCTATCGCACGTCATCTGGCGTTGACATTCCCGAACGCACCGAATGGCATCGCCTTATCATGTGGGATTCGGCGGCCGATACCGCCGAAAAATATATCCGTAAAGGCACAAAACTGTTTGTAGAAGGCAAACTCCGCACACGCACCTGGGTGGATCGCGCCGGCGTGGCCCGCAAAGTGACCGAAATTTATGTCGACAATTTCGACATACTCTCACGTCCGCAGACGTAACCATGACACCACTTCACCAGATCACATAGAAATAAACCAATCATACTGATCAAGCCAATGGAAAAAAGACAGACAGAGATCCCGGCCGACATATATTCGACGGCCGATCCGGTGGAACTGCCCGAAAACGCGTTCCGCGAGCTTGGAGCCGACGAACACTATCGTCCGCTGATGCACCCCGCTCATGATTACAAGGAAGTCACCCCCTACTCCGTCGGAGTCGGACTGCTACTCGCCGTAATATTCAGCGCCGCGGCCGCATACCTCGGCCTAAGGGTCGGACAGGTGTTTGAAGCGGCCATTCCCATAGCCATCATTGCCGTCGGAATGTCAAGCGCGCTGAAGAAAAACGGCGCTCTCGGCCAGAATGTCATGATACAGTCTATCGGCGCCTGCTCCGGCGTTATCGTAGCCGGGGCCATCTTCACTCTTCCCTCACTGTTTATACTTCAGGGAAGTTATCCTGATATCACCGTCAACTTCATCGAGATATTCCTCAGCTCACTGCTTGGCGGCGTGCTCGGCATACTATTCTTCATACCGTTCAGAAAATATTTTGTCAAGGACATGCACGGCAAATATCCCTTCCCGGAAGCCACCGCCACCACACAGGTGCTTGCGAGCGGACAAGGCACTGGGGCCGGAAGCCGTGCGCAGGCGCGTCTGCTTGTAGTGGCCTCGCTCATCGGAGGTATTTATGACTATATTGTGTCGACATTCGGATTCTGGGCCGAAGAGGTCTCGACGGCCTTCTGTGGATGGGGTGCCGCACTCGCCGAAAAGTGCAAGATCGTTGTGAGCTGCAACACCGGTGCCGCCCTCCTCGGCCTTGGATATATTGTAGGTCTTAAGTACGCTTTTGTGATTTTCGCCGGATCAGCATTCGTATGGTGGGTGATTCTGCCTCTGATGGGCACTTACGGAGCTCCGGAGCTTACCGCCCTATCGCCCGACGCGCTTTTTGCCGACTACGCGCGCCTCATAGGCATAGGTGGCATAGCCATGGCAGGAGTCATAGGAATCATAAAGTCGTGGGGCATCATCGTACAGGCAGCCGGACTCGCAGGACGCGAATTCAAGGGCGGAAAGACCGATCGCAAACCGCTTCGCTGGCAGGCCGACCTCTCCATGAAACATGTGGTCTTCTACATTGTCATCGCCCTCGTCGCCGTCTTTGGATTCTTTTGGGCGGGAGTGCTCCATAATTTCTGGCAGGCTCTTGTAGCATGGGTTGTCGTGACCGTCATAGCATTCCTGTTCACAACCGTTGCCGCCAACGCTATAGCCATAGTAGGCACAAATCCGGTATCGGGCATGACGCTGATGACGCTCATTGTAGCCTCTGCAATATTTGTGGCTGTAGGCATCAGCGGCACATCGGGCATCGTTGCCTCCATGGTAATAGGAGGAGTCGTGTGCACCGCCCTTTCGATGGCCGGAGGATTTGTGACCGACCTGAAGATCGGCTACTGGCTTGGATCGACACCGCGCAAACAGGAGAGCTGGAAATTCGTCGGAACACTCGTTTCGGCGGCAACAGTAGGAGGCGTCATACTCCTCCTCAACGACGTCTACGGATTTAGCGGTCCCAACGCACTTGTGGCTCCTCAGGCCAACGCCATGGCCAAAGTGATCGAGCCGATCATGATGGGAGGCGAAACGCCATGGATGCTTTACATTGCCGGCGCAGTGCTGGCTGTGCTGCTCAACTGGCTCGGCGTGCCGGCGCTGGCATTCTGCCTCGGAATGTTCATCCCCATGCAGCTCAACGCTCCCCTGCTTGTCGGAGGCGCGATAGCATGGTTTGTAAGCACACGTTCGGCTGACAAAGCCGTAAATGACGCCCGTCGTGACCGCGGCACACTCATCGCATCCGGACTCATCGCCGGAGGCGCACTCTTCGGAGTATTCGCCGCCCTTACACGTTTTGCCGGATTCGAATATGTAAATACGATGCCCGTGGCCATGACACAGGGACTCGGAATTGCAGTCTACATCGCACTGATCATCTATCTCGCATGGCAGAGCATGAAAGCTCGACCGACAGCAGCGTAAAACCGCTGCTGCACAACATCATCGCCCTCTCATTGCCCGCGATAGCAAGCAATCTGGTCACGCCGCTGCTCGGCATGACCGATGTGGCTATCGCGGGACACTTGGGGGGCGCTGTGTTTTTGGCCGCTATAGCTGTGGGAGGCAACATGTTCAACCTGCTCTACTGGCTCTTCGGATTTCTACGGATGGGATCCAGCGGACTCACCGCGCAGGCCTTTGGAGCCGACGACAAAATGCGTCAGGCCACAGTGCTCTATCAGGCGCTCACCGTAGCCCTTGCTATCGGAGTCGCCTTCATAATCATGCGCACGCCACTGTGCGGCATGCTGCTTGATATGATGGAGGTGGAACATCGCGCCGCAGCCATGGCCGCCGAATACTTCATGACACTCATCTGGGGAGCACCCGCAATGCTCGGCTCATTCGTCATGGCCGGATGGTTTCTCGGAATGCAAAATTCCAAGGTGACCATGTGGATATCCGTCCTTACTGTCATCGTCAATATCGCCGTCAGTCTTACACTTACACTGGCCTTGGATCTTGGCATATACGGGCTGGCCTTGGGCACGCTCTCGGCGCAATGGATCGGATTTACAGCTTCGGTCATCGTG
>NZ_PUED01000178.1 GCF_003024925.1 Paramuribaculum intestinale | reverse complement strand
GAATACGAGCGTCAGCGTGAACTGCCAATGAAGGAGCGTACAGCCCCGCACCCTGTGGCCCCGGTATGCAAACGTTTTCTTATTTCTGACGCCACCCCGGAAGCCATGCTGCTTATTCACTCGCAGAATCTGCGTGGCATACTTATGTGGAATGACGAGCTTGCAGGATGGTTCAAGAACTTCAACCGCTACAACAAAGGTTCTGACGAGGAATACTGGCTCAAACTGTTCAATGCCAATCCGTCGTTCTCCGACCGCAAGGGCGTGAAAAACTCGGTTTATATCAGCCGTCCTTTTATCTCGGTTGTGGGAACTATACAGAACGGTATACTCAATGAGCTGGCTCAGGGAAGTCGCACCTCAAATGGTTTCATCGACCGTCTGCTGTTCGTTATGCCCGGCAATCAGGACAAGCAGCCGTGGAGCGACAGAGAACCATCGTTCGACATAGAAGCGGCATGGGCTGACATCATCGGCAGACTTGTGGCAATGCCCTACGAAACCGATGATGACGGCAATATCGTCGCTGGGATTCTGCCTTTCACTCCTGAGGCAAAATCGCGACTTTACGAATGGCAACGTCAGAACACTGAGGAATGTAACCGGGAGGAATGTGACGCACTGAAAGGTGTCTATAACAAGTTCGATTTCCATGCCATACGCTTTTGTCTAATAATGCAAATGGCGCGCTGGGCATGTGGTGAAGCTGACAAATCGGAAATAGAGCTTGTATCGGTTGAAAATGCCATATCACTTGTGGATTATTTCAAGACAACCGCCACAAGAGTGCAGGGCATTATCCGCGAGCTGTCGCTGTCGGAACTGCAAAGAGCCGTGATGTCGGCTCTACCCGATGAGTTCACAACTGAACAGGGTGTTGAAATCGCAGCCGACAATTCTATGCCGGAGCGTACTTTCAAGGATTTTATCAGGCGTTTCACCGGGATTCACTTTCAGAAAATACGTCATGGAATTTATGGCAAGATATGACTGTAAACCTGCATTTTCTGCACTTTTTGCATTTTCCTCCAACCAAAATGCAGATAATGCAGATAGTGCGAACCGATTTTTTGAGAATCTATGAATAATATACACCGATTCATTCTCCAGCCATACAAAGGAGTGGCTACACGACATCCCTGCCCCGCCTGCCACAAGAAACGTTGTTTCAGCCGGTATATTGACACCGAGAAACAAATCTCGTTTCCCGACGATGTCGGCAGATGCGACCATGAACAGAGCTGCGGCTATCATCTTACGCCGAAGGAATATTTCGAGCGTAATCCACAGGCGAAGCCTGTGCACTGTGATTTCGCAACTCCGTCAGCATGGCGAGCCAAACCGACCGAGCAGCTAAAGCCTACCTCCTTCATCGCGGCAGAGACTGTTTCACAGACTCTGCACGGATATGAGAAGAACAATCTCTATCTGTTCCTCCGCTCCAAGTTTGGGCCCGAGGACGCGCTCCGTCTGATGAAGGATTACCGCGTAGGCACATCGAAGCACTGGCCGGGATCATGCGTCTTCTGGCAGACCGATATTAAAGGTTGTGTCCGCACGGGTAAGGTCATGCTCTACAATGCCGAAAACGGCAAGCGTGTCAAAGAGCCATTCAATCATGTGACATGGGTTCATTCGCTGTTGAAGTTGCCGGAGTTCAATCTGCGTCAGTGCTTTTTCGGCGAACACCTCTTGCCGATGAACCGAGGCAAACCGGTTGCCATTGTCGAGAGCGAAAAAACTGCAATCGTGGCATCTTATTATCTGCCGGAATATGTGTGGCTGGCAACAGGTGGTAAAAACGGTTGCTTTAATGCCGATGCACTTCGTGTTCTCCGTGGCTGTCAGGTTATCCTGTATCCCGATATTGGCGCGACCGACCAGTGGCGGCAGAAGCTGAGTTTGTTACGCAGTCTCGGTATCGAGGCAAGCATCTTCAACCTCCTTGAAGAAGTTGCCACTGATGACGAGCGAACAGCCGGACTCGACATAGCAGATTATCTGCTGCAAATCGAGCCTGACCAAGCGATACTGCAATCAATGATACGCTGTAATCCGATTTTGCAGAAACTCATGGATGATCTGCAACTCACTCTTGTGTCAGTTGAACGGTATAACCCGGATACTGATACTATTCACAAACCCTCAAAAACTGATAAATCATGACAGCAAAGAAATCTCCGTCAACAACCGCATCCAAGTCAACTCAGTTGACCGATGCGCCCGAATCCAAAGTATCAACCCATAATCCCGATTTTATTATGAAGTCAGATAACTCAACCAACCCTGTCAATCCTGTTAACAGCGACAACGCTGTCAACAGCACCACTCCTGCCAACACAGATAATCTGTTTGATAACGAACAGACGGCAACCGAGGCAACAGCCACAGCCGCCACAACCGAGCCACCTAAACAACAGCGTATCGGCAAGCAACAGCGCAAGTCGGATTTCGCAGACTTCAAGGCTGCCTATCTTTCACCGGCAAAGTTAGAGAAGCGTCACCCTGTCAACATCGAGGACAGTGTGTGGGCGAAGCTGGAACGCATCGCCCGTATCCTCGGTGACCGTGACACCAGCGTCGGCAGCTACATCAACGCCATTCTTTCGGGGCACCTCGAACTCTATGCCGACGACATCGAAGTCTGGCGCAAACTCTGAGATGATAATGTCGGGATACCACTGCACCCGGTACACCGTGGGGCAGCTTCCCGATGAACGTAGTGAATTGGGAAGGCAAGGATATGTTTCGGGATTTCTTTTTCTCCGAAAACGATTCCCAAAACTGCGCAGTATAAGCCGCTCTTTGCCTCCCCAATCCACATAAACCACAACAATGTCTACTATGAGTAAATCAACTGTCAGAAAGGGCGGTCGTCCCTCTAAACCGACCGATGAGAAGCGCACCCATGTGGTGACAATCAAACTGAACGATGCCGAATACTCCGACCTTCTTGAGCGGTCAAAAACCGCCGGAGTAAAGATGGCGGAGTATGTCAGACACGGCGCGTTCCGGCTCACTATCGTCAGCCGCCTGAGCGAGATTGAACAGGAGATCGCCAAAGGAATACTAAATCTCAGTTCCGATTTCAATCAGGCAATGACCTGTTTTCATCAGCTCAAACTTCGCAGCGCGGCCAATAAATTAGCCGCCGTTGTCGATAAGATGTTTGACATTCTCAAAAAATTGAGACCCAATAAAGATACCGATTATGTTTGCAAGAATACTTAAAAGCGGCACGTTTCACGATGTCGTGGGGTATGTGACGCGCCAGTTCCACGACCCCGAAGAATATACGCCGGACACATGGCGCATCATCGGAAGCGAAAATATTTTCACTACCGACTATGCGAAAATGGTGCAGTCGTTTGAAGCGATACATGGATTTATGCCCGGCAAGGAGAATCCGGCAGGACATATTTCCATCAGTTTTGACAACGCTGACGCGCCTCGTATGACCGATGAATTCATGGCTCAGCTTGCCAAAGAGCATATGGAAGGTATGGGAATCAAGAACACCCAGTTTCTTGTCGTGCGCCATCTGGAAACCGGACATCCGCATTTCCACATCGTCTATAATCGTGTGAATATGTCAGGCAAGGCAGTCGACGAGCGCAATAATTTCAGGCGTAGCGACCGTGTTGTAAAGGCCATCAAGGACAAATACGGACTCACATACTCGCCGCTGAAACAGAAATACGAGGACAGAATTCCGGTATTCAAGGAGCGGATCAGTCAGGCGATTTATGGCTGTAAGTCGTGGGATGAGTTCTCGCGCCGCCTCGCCTGTGCAGGAATTGAGGTAAAATTTCATGACGACCACAACACAGGCAAACACATAGGGGTGAAATTTACAGACGGCGATATAACGGTCAACGGGTCTAAAATCGACCGTGCTTTCACATATCGCCGCTTGAACAACCTCTTTGAGTTTAACCGCAGACAGGGATTTGAGCAATCAGACTCAATCCAGCAGAAACCGAAAGTAACGGTCGAATATGTACCGTCGCAAAAGCCATCTCTTGTGGAGGACGTTCTGGGCGCAACCATCGGAGCGGTCGGAAACCTGTTCACACTCGGCCCCGGTTATGACCCACAGGAGGAAGAATTTGCCAGAAACATGAGAAAGAAAAAGAAGAAACCAGCCATCAAACACAGCCACTGAATATGTCAAAGCTATATGATGACGTCAAGAAACAAGGTGAGCAGATTGACGACCTGCAAAAGACAGTTACCAACCATGGCACTCGCATCGAGACCCTCGAAACAAAAGCGAAGGCAACGCCGCCACAAGCAGTCAATCAAGGGCCGATAACGGTGAAATTGCCCGACAACATAGCGACCAATGAAAGCGTCGGCAAACTGCTTGATGAGAAACTATCAGAAACCTCAACCGACGGCAAACTCAAAAAAGTCATGGAGCAACTGCCGGGTAGCCTGTCGAAAGGAGTTGCGGATGTACTGTCCGACAATTTGGGTGACAAGGTCAAGGACGCTCTTTATGAAGGATTCCGCAGGGAGTTTGCGGATGAGCGAAGAAAGCTCTATGACGTGGTGAACGACATGCGCTACAAAGCCCAGTCGATAATT
>NZ_PUED01000177.1 GCF_003024925.1 Paramuribaculum intestinale | reverse complement strand
CAATCGTTCACATACAAACTGCCAAGTCAAACAGGAGGAGCTATGCGGTTGTACCCCGATGACTTCGCCAACTACAACAACAGCGGCATTATCACACTGGAAAACGACAAGGTGGTGCTTGAAATGGCAAAAGCATACGCCAACTCGTATACCGGCATAGGACATGGAGAGATCCACGAGCCTCAGTCGGCTTTCATTGAATATGCGCTTACGAGCAACGAAACCTTGACTGATGACGCCAAGTTTTATCGCGTAAACACATTTGCAAGCCAACAGAATTGGGGTGGAATATATGTGGACCAACACAAATGGGTTGCACTGAGCAATAAAGATGTCAATCAAACAGGTCTGTTCACTGGATATAATGAGATCTACCTGCACCTGCGCGCGACAAGCATTACCGGCACAAGCTCAGGAGGCTCCAATGAATCGGATCCGAATTCGGAACTATATACCGTCAGCGATGTGCTGACTGTGAAGCTTGTGCGGAAGGCGCCGGGTGCTCCGGGGCTGAAGCTCAATGTAGAGGGTGGCGCCAAGGGCACGTGGAATGACCGCGGCGGTGTGGCGAGCCTGAGCTATATGGGCAGCAGCTCGATAGTGGCAACAAAGAGCAGCCCCGGCTACTCGATAGAGTATTGCTTCGTGGCAGCCGAGGATGGCAAGCCGTGGCCGGGATCGGATCCGGGCAACGCGCCGATCACAGAGATTCAGAATCAGGATCAGACAAGCGTCATAGCTCTCGGCAGCAGTGGAGCGGACGCCGGCAAGGCGGGACGCCTCTACGTGAGACAGAACGACAAGGCCCACACTCTTCCGGGCGAATGGGCCATGCTCGACGTGGAGCCGATCCATGTGGATGACTACAAGCTCAACGACCTGAACGCGCGCCCCGCACAGCAGGCTCTGGTGAGACTCACACAGGACGACGCCTACGGAATGAAGGTGATGGGCGTGTATGAGACCGACGCCGCTGCCGTCAACAGCAAGAAGACCTACTACGTGTATCTGATGGACCAGTTGGGCAACCCGATAAAACTTGTGGTCAACGCACAGTCGATGCCGAAGATACTGGAGGAGTATGCCGACACCGAGGGTGGCACTAAGACGCGCCTGATCAAGGGCGACGTGATAGGCCGCATATATTACCACAGCATCACAGGCGACGGGAACAAGATGCCCGAGATATGGGTGACTCCCGGTTCGGAGGACTATACAGACTATCTGCCGGCGAGTGAAGCCACAGAGGGATGGGCGACTGTGGGCAAGGCTCCGGCCGACATACTGGAGCAGCCAACCGTCGGCGTAGACAACTTCAACCGCAAGATGCGTCTGCGCTCGCTGACATGGCTCGGCAGCAACCGCGTGCGTACCGCCGACGGCACCGAACTGACTCTCTACAGCCGTCTGAAGGTGGAGGGCTACGACTTCCAGGATGATATGGAAAAGGTGGCCGCCATAGCCGACAAGGGGGGCACTAAGCTCTTCGCCGCCACCGGTTTCGTGGGTCAGCTCAACGGCCAGCTCGCTCTGCTGACCACGGAGAATACCCTGCAGTGCCCCGGCACTCCCAATCTGTCGGCTCCCAACCCGATCAGCGGGCAGCCTGACGCCGACGGATTCGTAGCCGTCAACGCCATCAGCGACGAGGTGAAGCTCACGATCACGGGCAACGCCCACGGCGAGTCGAAGTTCTGCTGGGCGTCGAACGAAGAAGGGAACAACACCCAACCGATCACAAACAACACTCTGACCATAAAGCGCCCGACCGGCAGCAACAACACAGTGAAGCGCGTGATCTGGAGCGAACTCAACGGCATGAAAAGCCTTAACCCGGCCAAGGTGAAATTCATATTCCACACGCCGGAGAAGGTAGCCTCGATCGAGGAGTTCAAGACCAAGGAATTTGCCAACTTTGCCAACCCTGATGAGGGGCAGACCGAATACTACCAGATGACCGGCAAGGCCATCGTCGAGGAGATCACTCCGGAATATCTCTATGTGCGCGACTACAACGACAGTCCCATGGCCGAGCTGATCGAGGACGAGCACATGCACCGGATGCTGATTCACAACTCCAACGGCTGGGATGTCCTCGTGGCTGATCCCGCCGGCGGCGAGGCCCGCCCGCTGCAGAAAAACGACGTGATCACCGGCTTCGCGATACACCCTCAGCACAAGAACGGCAACCTGCTGAGCGAATCGACAGGCTTTGCACGCACTTTCAAGGTGGATAAACACGACGCCGCCTACAGCTTCGCCCCTGAAGAGATCCAGGCCGCTCCGACCGACAACTTCTTATTCGAGGAAATCCACCGCATGCGCCTGGTGACACTGAAGGGCGTGGAGGTGAAGCGCACCACCAACACCGGCGCCGACCGCGAGGAGTATCCCTACAACTACACTCTGCAGATCGACGGCACGCCGCGTATGAGGATGGACGTGTTCCGCCGCTCGGGTTTCGCCGAGGCCTACGCCGAGAACACCGGCTTCGATCTGACGGGCGTGGTGCTTCTCGACTCCGACAACGGCACCGACAAGACATTCTCCTTCGCCCTGCTGAGCTTCGAAGGCTCGGCCAAGGTGGCGATGCCGGAGGTGTATCTCGACGGAATCGCCGACAAGACCCTGACGGAGCAGCCGTTTGTGGCCGGCACAATAAAGATGGATGCCGTGAAGTTCACTACCGACGGAGCCGCCATCAATGAGTCGGAGGATAACAAGGTGACGATCCACTATTCGATCGACGGCCTCGACCCGCTTCAGAATCTCGGCTCGCGCCATGAATACGAAGAGGGCGCCGACGAGCTGAAACTCGCCGACCACGACGTGGAGATACGCGCCTTCGCCTCCTATCCGGGCATGACTCCGAGCGACGTGGTGGTGCGCCGCTTCCGCAAGCAGAGCAACGACGTGCAATATATCCTCAATTTCCTCAACACCGCCCGCGAGGGTAACGCCTACCGCTTCACTTCAAGCGTCAAGGCTGTGGCCAAGGGTGGCGACTACCTGTTTGTGGCCGGAAGCGTGGGCCACTACCTGCCTATCTACCGCGAGGGCGGCTGGGGCAACATGGCCGTAAAGCCGGGACAGTATCTGAAAGGATTTACCGTGGGCTACAAGGTGGACGAGTACGGCAACCGCATGGCCGTGGCCACCGGCTATGAGCATACGTTCGGCAACGTGGCCGATGACGGCGAGAGCGTAATCAAAGCCACTCCCGACGAGGTGAGCAGCATATCGGCCGCCAATGCCCGCCGTCTGGTAAGGATAAGCAACGTCCGCGTCAACGCGGCCGGCGGCAGAAGCGGGGAATGGACCATCACCGAGCTGTCGGACGGTCAGACGCATCCGCTGATGGCGGGTCTGCTGGGCGAGGTAGAGGTGACCGACGCCGAGGGGAATCCCACGGGCGAGACGCTTCAGGACGGCGAGACGTACAACATCACCGGCTTCGTGATGCTCGGCGAGCTACGCACCGTGCCCTCCGACCCGGAGGATGCCGACAGCGAGCCGACTGTGGAGTCGACCGTGGAGTTCTGGCCGATGAGCGCCGTGCGCGTGACCCGCTCCGCTCCCGTGACCGCCGAAATGACCAATCTGGCTGAAGAACCCGTGACCGACGAGAACGGCGACATACGCGCCACGTTCAACGGCATGACCGAGGTGAGCCTCTCCACCACCGGCCACAACGCCACGATCTACTACTGGCTCGAAAGCGAGGAGACGGACGAGAGCAAGGCTACGTGGTACACGTATCAGCGTCCGTTCATAATCACCGGCCAGGAGAAGATCCACGCCAAGTCGCAGGCCGAGGGCATGGCCGAGAGCGACCACACTCACGTGATACTCACTCCGGCGACGATGAGCGGCGACGTGGAGTTCAGCGTCAACGCCGAGCCGGGCATGACCACTGTGACCATCACCGCTGCCGCCGGATCGGAGATATGGTATTCCACCGGCACCGCCGGCTGCGACAAGCGCTACACCGCCGGCCAGAAGCTGACATTCGAGGAGGAGACGATGCTATATGCGTGCGCCAAGGCTCCGGGCATGGGCCGCGGCCCTGTCAGCCGTATGCTGGTGATGGTGAAGGAGGCTACTCCCGACGACATCGAGACTACAGGCAACAGCCTGCAGTTCAGCCAGGAGGTGACCGAAGAGGGCTTCGTGAAGGTGACGATCGAGGCTGTGACCCCGGTGGCCGGCGGCACTATCTACTACACTACCGAGGCTGGCAAGAAGCTCCCCGGCGAGGGCGTCAGATATGACGGTCCGGTGGTGATGAAGGAGAGCGGCGTGATCATCGCGGTGATGGTGATAGGCGGCCGTCCGGCAAGCCAGACCTACGAGACCAACGTGTGGGTGGTGCCTGTGGTGACCGGCATCGAGGACGTGGACGCCGATCGTCAGGAGTCGGTGCGTGCCGAGGGCAACGACATCGTGGCTCCGGCGGGTTCGGAGGTGTATGACATCGCCGGACGCCGCGTGCGGCCGACCGGTCTTGCAAGCGGTATCTACATCGTGCGCACTCCCGACGGCAAGGCCGTGAAGGTGAGAATCTGAACGATCATCCTATAGACGGAGGGCGCTGTGCCGATGGGCACAGCGCCCTCTGCGTTTTTCAGGGGGGCTTACAAAGGTCGGTGGTCTACGAC
>NZ_PUED01000176.1 GCF_003024925.1 Paramuribaculum intestinale | reverse complement strand
ATAGGAGAATTGGTACTGAATACAAACAATGAAGAAATTGAGTTTTGTCAGTCTGAAAGCTATGTCATTATCAACCACGCTAACAAAATTAGCATAGTCAATCTTAATAGCGTTGCGATGTGATACCTGAGCGTATTCGTTAGAGAGCTCAACCAATTTAAGGAAAGCGTTCACAATAAAACTGCCCGGACTATTCGTTGGGTCAAAGTAAGATGCTTCCAATATTTTCAGTGCATCATCGTAATTTAAGTTTTCAAGGGAATCTCGGAATTTGATTACGAATAAAGCTTCAAACAACCTATTTATATAGGTTTTTGCAGTTTGATTCCCATAGAGAGTCGATTCTTCTGACGACGCAAATATCTTATATACTATAGAACCCAGCACTTCGGAGTCTATTCCTTTGACATCATATTTCAGTAGCTTAATAACTAATTCTTTTGTATGTGCATTATGTTTTATGTCTTGATATGTAAGGTTAAGGAATTGATTATACTCACCCTCAAATATTATTTGTGATACATATCCGTTGAGGTTGTTCGGCTCACAAGATCGCATCCATTTCTCATATTTTAGAATCACATTCTGTTCCAAAATTTGGTCTACAAATGCAACGGTAATGAGGTCAATAATATAATTAAAAGCATCTATTGGATTATTGTCAAGTAAACCCAATCTGGAATTAAGTTCTGCGACAATAGGGGCAAAATCAAGAGTCGAAAATAAATCTTTCTCTATCCGTCCACGATTTTGAAGAGATTGAAATTCAGTAACATAGTCCGATACATCCGAATAGGGTACGCCAACTTCCTGAAAGGAGCCGGTAGAGAAACTGAATGTGCTATCTTTTAGAATAAAAACGATTGGGTATGTATCAAGGTATTGTGTAAAGACGGAGAGGTCATCATCTTCAGTGGAATACAAAAACACAGCTCGCCGATATAAACTAATAGGGACAACATTTCGCCGTTCTCCGATTTTATCTAATATCTTGCGTATGGTAATACCTGGAATGTCAAATGCTTCCAAAAGGGTAGACAGCCAGTGTTCAATCGAATTTAATTCGATTGATTCAAGAGCGTGTTTTATTTGTTCCAACGTCTTCATCAGAAGTTCTCAAATATTATAGTTGCCACAAATTCTGCCATCTTAACAGGGACGGCATTCCCTATTTGTTGTTCAATTTGAGCATTGGAGCCCTTAAATTTATAACCATTTGGGAAGGTTTGAAGATAACTCCTCTCTATATATGACAAAGCTCTGATTTTTGAATAATCAGTACATTTGTCCGCCGGGTGAAACTTATATGTGGCAGGCATGGGACGATTGACTCCTCTAATCGTTGAACTTGGTTCGTCAATTGAAAATATCGCCCTGCGATTGTAACTCCGAGGGTGCATATAATAGAAATCCGTTCCTAATGTTTCGCCTAAGTATTGTCTTACAGTAGTATGGCTTGTACTTAATTTAGAATCTATGATCTGATCTAAGAAATTGTCTTTAGCACCCATTTTCCCTATTACAAAGCATCTTTTCCTTTGTTGGGGTACTCCCATAAGGCTCGCATCCAAGATTCGGATATTTAATCCATATCCAGCTTCTGAAAATATTTTTATTGCCTCTTGAAAAATCGGTGATTTTTGGATATTATACACGTTCTCCATCACAAACCATTTTGGAGCCAAAGAGGTGACTGCTTTAGCGTATGACAAAGTAAGATTCGCCCGATTTCCAAGAAAATCCCTTTTTCCTGCTATAGAAAAATCCTGACATGGTGGACCACCGATTATTATGTCTATATCCCTGTCTTTTAAGTGGGAAATTATTCTATCGCTATCTGAAAGATCAAGAGATGTTATGGGATGATTGAAGTTGGCAGAATAGGTTGCAATCGCAGGAGCCCAGTTGTCAAAAGATTCTATAATATCAAAGCCTGCCTCTTGAAATCCAAGAGACATACCGCCACATCCACAGAATAAATCAACTAATCGAGGCATAGATATATTCTTTTAGAGCGGTTGCTACATATTTAGCCAAATTGACTGGTACGGCGTTTCCAATCATTTGGTTAACAACTGTCTTAGATCCTTCATATCTAAAATCTTTAGGGAATGTCTGAAACTGGCTTCGTTCTTCAATAGTCAAAGTACGAATTGAATCATTCATTGGAATGGGATCCCCAGGATGCCCGGGGTATCCTTTTGGAACAGGGCGATCTACCCCTCGGACTGTCATGGCGGGTTCATATATACTGAATATTCCGCGCCTACTATATGAACGAGGAACCCGAAAGTAATATTCAAAGCCTAATGTGTCTCCAAAGTAGTCGTGTAATGTTAGAGATTTAGTTGCCAAGTGCTTTTTCAAAAACGGCAACAATGCCTCATCAACTCCGCCAAGATGACCTATCAAAAAGAATCGTTTTCGCTTCTGGGGCACCCCACATAAGCTTGCATCAAGAACAAGTTCACTGAGACCATAACCAGCCTCCTTGAATTGGCGTTTTATGATTTCAAGTTTTTCGCTCTTTTTGATTGTAGGGACATTTTCCATAACGAAAAAGCGAGGTAGTATCTTGGTGATTATATCAGCATACGATAAGGTGAGATTGGCTCTGCCAAGAGTCTCATCTCGATGTCCTGCACTCGAAAAATCTTGGCAAGGGGGACCACCAATAATAACATCAGGTTTGTGTGACGCTATATCAGACACGTCTTTGGTGTCAAGAAGATCTCGTTTATATATAGGATGTTGGAAGTTGAGGCGATACACAGCAATTGCAGGATCCCAATTGTCGTAGGATGCTACAACATTGAATCCGGCTTTCTCAAATCCCATGGACATGCCACCACATCCACAGAACAAATCCACAACTTTCAGTTCTGAATCTCTCATAACATAAACTTCCTTATAGTGCTGACCGGAGACCAAGCCGTTAGCATCTACAAGGAAGCTTAAACTATATTTTTAATATTAGTTCTATCTTACATAATTGGTCTATTGTCAGCATAAAATGTGCTGATTGCAAAGTTAGCATTTTTTTACGACATATCGGATATGGAGAGAGTTAAAACTGATATATCGGACAGTTATTAACGTGAGTTCGACATAAGTAATCAGAACAACGTCAGTTGCTTGTCAGCGACAAATTCCAAAGAGATAGACGGTTTCTTCGGGAAGAAACAATATGCAGCTATTGCACTCAGGGCATTGGTTATGAAATTTGCGAAAGACCGATGTCTTGAGTGTTCTATCTGAGCGATGTTCTTAAGTTCGTCATTAACAGATTCAACCAAAGCCCTTTTGCGAAGCATAATCTTGTCGGAAACAGACATCAGCGAGTTCCTCATGTTGTTCTTGACTTTTGTGATAAGCTGAACTCCATTCATGAACAGAAACTCAAACAGTTGCTTGCCGATATATCCTTTATCTCCACAGAGCTTGCCCTTTACATTTTCAATAAATGACTCTGAATACAGAGGCTGACGGTCATCGACATTGCCCGGTGTAAACATAAAGTTCAGAATCTCACCTTTGTCATTGATGATCAGGTGCAGCTTAAAGCCGAAGAACCATCCCATCGAGCATTTGCCCCGCTGGGCTATACCTTTGAAAGTCTTGTGTATAAGTATGCGTTGGTGTTTGCAAACTCTCAACGGTGTTGAATCAACATACGCAATGCCGGAACAAGTCCCAAGCAATACTTCTTTGATGAATACCGTGAGTGACAACAGCACGGACTTTTGCAATTCAACAAATCTGTTGTAGGATACTGTCTTGGGGAACAAGTGCGTAAGATGCTTGCAGACATACTGCATGTAAAAGTGTTTGAGGCATCGGAATCCCTTACTGTGAAAAAGAATCAGAATGGTAATGACCTCGGCATCGGAAAGCCGTCCCAGCTTATTGCGATGCTTCCTGCCATCACTGAGCTGATACTTTTTGAGTTCAGAAGAAAAATACTTGCAGAAATCATCGGCAAGACAGAAAATTTCAGTAATTTTGTTCTCGGTAATCATAGCGCAAATTCTTGTAAATCTTGCAATTAGGCACTGTAAATTTACGGTTTTTTCGCGAGAATGCCAAGAAAATCAGCCATTTAGTGTAAAACTAAATGGCTGATTGTTTTATTGGTGAATGGTCTATTGCTTATATCGAACTCACGTTTATTAATCTCAATTTTACTCTCAAAACGCCAATTCCCTCATACGTTTGGAGAGGGTATTGACGCTTTTGTTATTACTTTTTTCCTATGCGGTGCGAGCGGAGGAAGGTGTCGAGGTCGGCGCGGTTGACGTAGATTTTGCGGCCTATCTGCGAGAAGGGGATGAGGCGTTGATCGCGGTAGTTCTGCCATGTTTTTGGTGAGATGCCGAGGAGTTTTCGCGCCTCTTCGGATTCGAGCCAGTCGCAGTTGGAGCTGCCTTTTTGGGTTTTCTCGACCATGTCGGTCAGTCGGTCAAGTTTCTCATGCAATGATTGCCATTCTTCTTGGGGAATTAGGAGCATGAGGGGCGGTGGTGTGTTGTTGGAATAAGAATTCCTCAATGATTTGGGCATATTCTATTTGGAATTTGAGAACAACATCCGTATTGTTCTCGAATTGCTACCGTCAGCACGGATGCGGACGGGTATGGCAGCATTTATCCGACACTTCGCAGTGCCGCTTCCCTCACTGCCGGGAGGGGCTTCGGA
>NZ_PUED01000175.1 GCF_003024925.1 Paramuribaculum intestinale | reverse complement strand
GCACACGAGGCCATCCGCACACAGTGCAAGGCACAGATCGAGCTGGCCGAGGCTGTGGGACGCGCCAAGCGCGAATACTGCCACGAGGTCAACGACGAAGAGCTGCGCAAGGATGTCCACGACAAATGCTACGCCAAAGCCTACGCCATAGCACAGGCCGGCAGCGCCGACAAACACTGGCGTCAGGACAGCTTCGACGCTATCTGCAAGGAATACATCGAATCGCTCCCCGAAGAGGAGCGCGACGAGAAGACACCCCTCGTGAAGCGCTACTACCACGACGTGGAGCGCGAGGCCGTGCGCCGCTGCATACTCGACGAGGGCGTGCGTCTCGACGGACGAAAGACCACCGATATCCGACCCATCTGGTGTGAGGTCGACTACATCCCCGGCCCTCACGGATCAGCCGTGTTCACACGTGGTGAGACACAGTCGCTCTCCACTGTCACACTCGGCACCAAGCTCGACGAGAAGATCATCGACGACGTGCTCAACCAGGGTCACGAGCGTTTCCTCCTCCACTACAACTTCCCTCCCTTCTCAACAGGCGAGGCCAAGCCGCAGCGCGGCGTCGGACGCCGCGAGATCGGCCACGGCAATCTCGCCCACCGCGCGCTCAAGCGCATGTTCCCCGAAGGATTCCCCTACTGCTGCCGTATCGTCAGCGACATCCTTGAGAGTAACGGATCTTCATCCATGGCTACTGTCTGCGCAGGCACACTCGCTCTGCTCGACGCCGGCGTGAAGATGAAAAAGCCCGTCAGCGGCATCGCGATGGGTCTTATCACCGACACCGACAGCCCCAAATACGCGATCCTCTCCGACATACTCGGCGACGAGGATCACCTCGGCGACATGGACTTCAAGGTGACCGGCACACGCGACGGCATCACTGCCACACAGATGGACATCAAGTGCGACGGACTCTCCTATGAGATACTTGAACGCGCACTCAACCAGGCCCGCAACGGACGTCTGCACATACTCGACATCATCGAGCAGACCATACCGCAGCCCCGCGAGGACTACAAGCCCCACGTGCCCCGCATCGTCACCATGCTCATCCCCAAGGAGCTTATCGGCGCTGTCATCGGCCCGGGCGGAAAGGTCATCCAGGGCATTCAGGAAGCCAGCGGCGCCACAGTCAGCATCGACGAGATCGACGAGGGCGGCTACATCGAGGTCGCTGCGGCCAACAAGGCGTCGATCGACAAGGCGCTCGATATGATCAACGCCATCGTAGAGCTTCCCGAAGAGGGCAAGACCTACACCGGCAAAGTACGCTCCATACTCGAATTCGGCGCGTTTGTGGAATTCATGCCCAACCGCGACGGACTGCTCCATATCTCCGAAATCTCGTGGAACCGCCTCGAGAACATGGAGTCGTCGGGACTCAAGGAGGGCGACACCGTCGAAGTGAAGCTCATAGAGATCGACAAGAAGACCGGAAAGTATCGCCTCTCGATGCGTGCCCTTCAGCCAAAACCCGAAGGATACGTAGAGCGCGAGCGCGCTCCCCGTGGCGACCGTCCCCGCCGTGAAGGCGGCGATCGTCCCCGTCGCGAAGGTGGCGACCGCGGACCGCGTGGACCGCGCCGTTGATACGATCCCTCCAATCAGCGCTGACTCCGGAAGCGGGGAAGCCTGAACGACAGAAATAAAGCAGCCGGGCAGTCATCATGACTGCCCGGCTGTGTTTGTGTCGGTCTGCGTCGCCGTGGCGGATCAGTATCCGGTATAGCTGTGGGGCGACAGACGCCTCAGCTCCTGCTTCACTTCGTCGCTGACGGCAAGTGTGTCGATAAAGGCCGCGATGCTCTCGGCAGTCACCTGCGCGTTGGTGCGGGTGAGCTGCTTGAGGGTTTCGTAAGGATGGGGATAGCCCTCGCGGCGGAGTATCGTCTGGATACCCTCGGCCACTACCGACCACATCGAGTCGAGATCGCGGTCGATCGCGCTCTGGTTGAGGATGAGCTTCGACAGTCCCTTGAGAGTGCTCTCTACGGCTATGACGGTGTGGGCCATAGGCACGCCGACATTGCGCAGCACCGTAGAGTCGGTCAGGTCGCGCTGCAGACGCGATATCGGAAGCTTCGTCGACAGATGTCCGAAAATGGCGTCAGCTATGCCCAGATTGCCCTCGGAATTCTCGAAGTCGATCGGATTCACCTTGTGGGGCATTGCCGACGAGCCTACCTCGCCCTCTTTGATGCGCTGCTTGAAATACTCCATCGAGATATACTGCCAGATGTCGCGGTCGAGGTCGATGATGATCGTGTTGATGCGGCGCATGGCGTCAAACAAGGCTGCCAGATTGTCGTAGTTGGAGATCTGGGTGGTCAGCTGTTCGCGCTCTATGCCGAGATGTCCGCTGAGAAATTTGGCGGCGAACGCCTGCCAGTCAATTGCAGGGAAAGCTGTCAGATGGGCGTTGAAGTTGCCGGTGGCGCCGCCGAACTTGCCGCTTATCGCCACTGACTTGAGCGAAGCTATCTGAGTGCGCAGACGGTAGGCGAATACCCCCATCTCCTTGCCCAGACGTGTGGGCGAGGCGGGCTGGCCGTGGGTCTTGGCGAGCATCGGTATCTCGGCCCATTCCGAAGCCATGCGGTCGAGCTCGCTCTGCAGACGCTCCATCAGGGGGAGATAT
The DNA here is from genome assembly GCF_003024925.1 of Paramuribaculum intestinale. Classification (GTDB taxonomy): domain Bacteria; phylum Bacteroidota; class Bacteroidia; order Bacteroidales; family Muribaculaceae; genus Paramuribaculum; species Paramuribaculum intestinale. The sequence continues at coordinate 2,084 of NZ_PUED01000175.1, read as the reverse complement.
ACGTCGTTGAGAGCCTCGCGTATCGACATCGGGACAGCCGTGTTGTTGATGTCCTGCGATGTCAGGCCGAAATGTATGAACTCCTTGTAGGCCTCGAGTCCGAGAGCGTCGAAGCGCTGCTTGAGGAAATACTCCACGGCTTTCACGTCGTGGTTGGTGGTGCGCTCTATCTCCTTCACCGCCGCGGCGTCGGCCTCGGTGAAGCCGGTATAGATGGCGCGCAGGGCTGTGAATGCCGAGTGGTCCACTCCCGCCAGCTGGGGCAGAGGTATCTCACACAGTGCAATGAAATACTCCACTTCCACCCTCACGCGGTAGCGTATGAGAGCGAATTCGGAGAAGTAGTCGGCGAGAGGCTCGCATTTGGAGCGGTAGCGTCCGTCGATCGGAGAGATCGCTGTAAGTGTGTCGAGTTGCATATTGATGATGGTGTGAAAAATGTATATGTCAGTAGATGCCTGTTGTGCCCGAGGCTATGCGCATTATCGCCGAAGTGTCGCTGACTATGTGGTCGGCGTGGTGTCTCTCCAGTTCTTCGCGCGAACGGAAGCCCCAGGTCACACCGCATGATTCGACGCAGGCACGGAAAGCGGTGTCCATGTCCACTCCCGAGTCGCCCACATACAGCACCTCGGCCTTGGGAGTGGGATGACCCGAAAGGATCTCGAACACTATCGAGGGATCAGGCTTTGTGGGCATTCCTTCGCGATGACCCTCCACGGCCACCCACGGCACGTCCGGGAAAAAAGTGGCCACAAGCTTCGACGTAGCCTCTTGGTATTTGTTCGATGCCACGGCCACGCTTATCCCTTCGGCCGTCAGCTCGGCCAGAAGTTGCTCTATGCCGGGATAGGGATGAGTGGTGTCGGTGCAGTGTTCGCCGTAGTATTCCGTGAAGTGGCGGTGCATGGCCTCTATTGTGGCCTCGCTGCGGTCCTCTTCGGGCAGGGCGCGCTCTATCAGCTTGGTTATTCCGTTGCCGACGAGCATCGGATATACGCCCAGCGGATGGGTCTTGAAGCCCATAGCCTGCAGCGCATGGTTGGTGGCATTGGCCAGATCGCCTATGGTGTCGAGCAGAGTGCCGTCGAGATCAAATATCACAAGTCGTTTCATAATTGCATGTGTGTCGTTGATAAACTTTTAGAACGGATAGCCCACCGAGAAGTGGAACGTCGCGTCGCGTCCCCAGCGTGGATGGATTATTGGCCAGTGTTCGCGGTCGGCTGCAGGGTCGTGGGCTTTCATGCCCAGGTCGAAGCGGAGAAGGAAATAGCTGAAATCCATGCGCAGTCCCACTCCGTAGCTTGCGGCGATCTGTTTCCAGAACGTCGAGAAGTGAAACATGCCTCCGCGCTGGTTCTCGTAGTTGTGGATGGTCCATATATTGCCGGCGTCGGCAAACAGTGCGCCCTCAAACACCCAGAACAGTTTCATCCTGTACTCTACGTTGAGCAGCAGCGATATGTCACCACACTGGTTGATGAAGTCGGTGACGGAGTTGCGCGAGTCGTAGCTTCCCGGGCCGAGAGTCCTGACGCCCCAGCCTCTGACGCCGTTGGCGCCGCCGGCGTAAAACCGCTTCTCGAACGGGAGCACCCGCGAGTTGCCGTAGGGCACTCCTATGCCGGCGCCTACGTGGAACGCCACGCTGTGGCGGTAGGCGAAGTTGCGGGCTATCGAATAGTCCACTTCGGCCTTGGCATACTGCGAATACTGTATGCCGAACAGACGGTACACGCCGTTGTGTTTCTTCTCGTGGGTGAGCGACGACAGGGCGTAGAGCAGATTGCCCGCCACCTCGCCAGAGGCCCGAAGCGAATATACCGTGGGCTGCACGGGCTGACGGCGCGAGGTGGCCGAAGCTATGCGGCGGTTGGTACGGTAGAATGTGTAGCCCGACCGCATTATGAAGTGGTCTTCGTAGCTGTAGCGCAGCAGCGGGTTGGACGGGGCTATCTGGTTGATGAAGTCGATGGTGCTTTCGGGCAGATACACGTAGTTGACATCGACCAGATCGAAGGTGCGCCGCTCGCGTCCGGCGCGGGCGCTCCATTTGTACTTCCATGCCGCACCGGCTATGA
>NZ_PUED01000174.1 GCF_003024925.1 Paramuribaculum intestinale | reverse complement strand
CTTTGGACTATTGGTTTTATAATCGCATTCTTTATAGCTTTTGAGCCCGAATTTGCTAAAGTCGATTCAGCATATGAGTGGTTGAACTGGGGTAAAGTGAACTCATTATTTGATTTCCTCGCAATGGGCTATATGCTTTTTTGCTCAGCTTATGTAATCAAATACTTTGTCCAAGGATATAGCAATTCAAAATTGAATAAACTAAACCTAAAGGATGGGGAAATCGATATTAAAGAGGACAATTCAATTTTCAACAAACATCTAGATGAAATATTATATTTTTTCAGAGCTACCGAATATAACGTGGTTATCATTGAAGACCTCGATAGATTTGAGACCTCAGATATATATCTTAAACTCAGAGAACTGAATCAACTAATCAACGAATCAGAAGAGATTAAACGCCATATCACATTTGTATATGCTGTAAAAGACGATGTTTTTGATGATGAACATCGGACTAAGTTCTTTGACTATATAATCACTGTAATTCCTGTCATCAATCCATCCAACTCAAAGGACATCCTTAAAAAGCAATTATCAGAAATTGGTTTACCCAATAATACTATATCTGATGATGATTTGGCCTCCATAGCCTTCTTTATCCCAGATATGCGTATTCTCACCAATATTGTAAACGAATTTCAGCAGTATCGAGAGAAACTATCAAAGACTGGTCAGCCCCTCAATATGACGAAGTTGCTGGCAATGATAGTGTACAAAAATTACTATCCTAAAGACTTCGCTGAATTGCATCGTCGCAAAGGGAAAGTGTATGCATGCATATCTCAGAAGAAAGCTTTTATTGAAATTGCCACAAAAGAAATCAATGACTCAATTGCAGTTTGCAATAAGGAGATACAGGCATATAAAGAAGCGAAGAAATGGGAGATTGTCGAACTTAAAAAATTATTTTTGGTAAGCCTTCTGAACCAAGTAAATTCAACGGCAGTTTCAATTCGTATCAGCAATCAATACTATACAATCGAATCGATAGCAACATCGGATAACTTATTCAATGATTTGCTTACTCAGGAAAGTGTAAGCTATCATTATCTGTATAACTATAATTCAGGTAGCGCATCGACTACCAGTACTCGTATTAATGTAAAGTCAGTTTATCAAGAATCACCATACTTTGCAAAAATTCAACTAATTTCTATTGAACCAGAAACACTCAAGAATCGTCTAAACAATCTAAATAAAGACCTAAGAACTACATCTGGCCTAAAATTAGCTTCAATACTTTTAAAATATCCCAAAGTTATGGCATCCGATTTATATATGAACTTGGGATTAAGTGAGATGATGAATATATTCCTTATTGAGGGATATATCGATGAAGATTATTATGACTACATTTCTTACTTCTATGAAGGCCTGATTTCTCCGGCGGATAGAGAGTACATCCTTTCAATCAGACAATTGCAAACGCCCGAATATAATAGACATATTGATAAAATTGATAATTTCGCTAAGGAACTGCGTCCAAATAACTTTATAACAGAGAGCATTCTTAATATTGAATTGCTCGATTACTTTACGTCAAACAAGTCAAGGAATTCCAAAATTTCCGATTTTTATGACCGTATGGTTGATGTGATTGAAACCACCTCGAAGAGATACGACTTTCTCGGTGAGTTTTACATTTCAAGCCATTCTCCTGGAGCATTCCTTGTGACCTATTACGAATCTCGCCTGTCTTCAATTTGGAAAGATGTAATTGCTCTGCCGAATGACGAGAAAAAGAACAATCTTATAATCAGCATCATCCAATTTGGAGGAGACCTTAATGATGAAATTTTCAATTGGATAAGTGAAAACTATCTCTTCATTCATAGCCAGTATGCATATATTGAGAATGATAGGCTTAGATTCATCATCGAAAACGCAACATTTACGGCTCTTATGGCTGGAAATGCCCCCTTATTGAATAATGTAATATCTGAGTACTCATACATTATAACTAAAGACAACCTCTGTGTCGTGCTCTCAACTGTATATGATAAGCCAGAGACAACAGTCCAAGACATAACATTGGATAATATACAGAATTGTGGCAACGATGATGTTAAGTCTTATCTTTTGGACGAGGATAACTTTTCCACTACGTTCGATTGTATGAACATTCAGTACAACAACGAATCGTTGGAATCTATTGAATTTATTCTCAATAGCAATTTACCAGAAGATAAGAAAAGACAATTCTTGATGGGGCAAGAATGCCGCAGAGAAAATATTATTGGGCTTACTGACGAACAGGCTATGCTAATGTATGAATGCAATTTAATAGTTCCTACATGGGAGAATGTCTCTATATTATATGAAAAATATGGAAGCAATATTTCTCTCGTGCTCAACTTCATCAAATCCAACTGCGATAGTCTATCTATAGAGAAGAGTGCTAGTGGGGTTGAAAAAGAAATTGAGTTATTTGATTTACTGTTTGGTTCTAACGAACATCTTACATTCGATGAATACGTATCTCTCAATAAAGCGTTTAGATGTGATGTGGAAGGTGATGAGTATCTAACTACACTTTCGAAAGAACGATTCGAATTGTTATTGAGAAATCGGAAAATACCTTTTGATAAAGAAAATATAGCCGTTTTAAATGGCACTGAACGACTTTCAACATACCTAATTTTCTGGAATAAGAAGTTCATCGAAAATATTGATTGGGACTATATGCTATCTGCCGAAGTATGCTTGGTGCTGTTGCAAAGTGATAGGTTTTCGACTGAAGAAAAACTTACAATCATCCGTAAAGCTCAATATCCTGTAACTCAAAATAACGAATCCCTAAGTAATATCGTTCTTTCTATATTCTCAGAAAATCTAGATGGCATATCATACACTATTGCAGAATTGAGAAGTCTCATCAAGCAAAGTTCTCTGCTTGTCCCCAAAAAGATAATAGCCAATCATGTACTTATTGCGCTTGATTACAATGAAAACGAATTCATAGATGTGCTTCAATCTATAGGAGACCCATCCTTTACGGCCATTTCGGAAAGGCATAAGAAACCCAAAATCGACAAAACAGTGCCGAACCTCGAACTTCTGAAGACTCTTAAAAATAAAGGTTTTATCTCTTCCGCTAAAGACGAAGGAGAATATATGCGACCAAATTATTTCAAATCCTGATCACTATGGATATTATAGATACAATCATACAAACTGAGAAAACCCGGGAAAATGTTCGGAAAGCTATTCCTGTGCTTATTCATTGGGCACAGACTGGTCAGACAAACCACACCTATAGCGATCTGATTATCGTTTTAGGCAAAAATAGGTTCTCTGGAGTTGGGCATGTACTTGGGATGGTACAAGATGTTGTTGAGGCTTTAGCAAAGAAACTTGAAACCAAAATACCAACGTTAAATTCATTAATAAAAGACAAGAACACGGGACTGCCAGCAGCTGGATTCAGTTACGTAGAACCCAGCTACAATACATGGTCTGATGAGGGCAAGCGAATATTTGTGAAAGGGCTTGATGAGGAAGCGATCAACTACCCTCATTGGAATATGATCTTGGATGAGTTAGGACTATCGCCCTTATTGTCTTTTAGTCCAGAAGAGATAGACAAAATCAAGAATCCACAAAGATGTAGTTTTGGAGGGGAAAGCCCTGAACACAAGGCTCTAAAAGATTATGTAAAAAGTCATCCCTCTTGTTTGGGCGTCACAGAAATCATCAATGCTGATGTTGAACATATACTTCCGTCTGGAGATAGATTGGATGTCTATTTTGAGTGCATAGATGGTTCAAGGGTTGCTGTTGAAGTAAAGCCGTCAATATCTGACGATTCCGACATAACACGAGGTATATTCCAGTGCATCAAATATAAAGCTATACTTGAAGCATTAACCAAGGCAGACGGAACAAATGCTCCTGTAAAGGCAATTCTTGTCGTAAGAAGAGATTTCTCAGATCTTCATCAACGCTTAATTAACTTATTAGGCGTTGATGTTCAAATAATTGAACTGAATACGGAAGAAATATGAAGGCATTGACATATATTCGCAAAGGCCGGTTTGAGATAATCGAGAAGGATAAGCCTAAAGTCGTAGAGGCTACGGATGCTGTGGTGAGGGTGACTCTGAGCAGTATCTGTACCAGCGATTTGCATATCAAGCATGGGAGCGTGCCGAGGGCTGTGCCTGGCATTACTGTCGGGCATGAGATGGTCGGTGTGGTTGAGAGTGTCGGCGAGGCTGTCTCCAAAGCTAAGCCGGGCGACCGCGTGGTTGTGAATGTGGAGACGTTCTGCGGGGAGTGTTTCTTCTGCCAGCATGGGTGGGTAAATAATTGCACTGACCCGAATGGTGGTTGGGCGCTTGGCTGCCGGATTGACGGCGGACAGACGGAGTTTGTCCGCGTGCCGTTTGCTGACAATGGTCTGACAAAGATTCCGGATAATGTGAGCGATGAACAGGCTCTGTTTGTCGGTGACATTCTTGCCACCGGGTATTGGGCTGCAAAGATTTCGGAGATTGGCGAGGATGATACGGTGCTGATTATCGGTGCGGGACCGACCGGACTTTGCACTTTACAGTGCGTCCGGCTTTATGATCCGAAACGAATTATTGTCTGCGAGAAGGATGCGGTGCGTCAGGAATTTGTCAAGAGTCATTATTCTGATGTGGTCGTTGTCTCTCCGGAGGTGTGTCTGGAGAAAACGTTGCGGCTGTCGGAACATGGCGGTGCGGACCGCGTGATTGAGGTTGCCGGTGCGGAAGATACATTCCAGTTGGCTTGGCAAGCGGCTCGATCGAATGCAATTGTAACGGTTGTGGCTCTTTACGATAAGCCTCAGGTCTTACCG
>NZ_PUED01000173.1 GCF_003024925.1 Paramuribaculum intestinale | reverse complement strand
AGCCACACAGCCAGACACACACACCAGTTGGCGCCGACACCCTTGACAAACACCGTCAGCCACGGCATCGACACCTTGGCCACCGCGATACGCTGCATGGCGCTGTGCCACGGGTCGGCAGCAGTCAGCCCCACAGCATATACCATCAGCCATGTGAACAGCAGAGCGCCCACAAAGTTGCCCAGATAGACGAGAGTCCAGTTGCGCGCCACCTCGCCGGCAGTGCACCGGCGGCTCATGAAAGCGGGTATCAGCAGGGCATTGTTGCCCGTGAACAGCTCTGCCCCGAGCACCACCACCAGTATCAGCCCTATCGGGAACATAGCTCCCGACAGCACACGCTGCAACGCCGGATTGGCCTCAGTGAGACCCGGGAAGCCGTAGCCGACGATTACTGACAGCACTCCGCCGAGGGCTATATAGGCGCCGGCAAGCACCGACAGAGTCATCAGCCGTGGCAGCGAACGTCCGGTGGCCACTTTCGCTTCGGCCACCTTCAGAGTGGCCTCTATCACTTCAGGGGGGGTACGTAGATCCATTTAAGTCAAAACCATAAAGACCATAAAACCCGCCTCGGAAGCCTTTCGCAAGCTTACGGGCGGGGTGATTTGTGATTGCTATCGGTTGATTACGTCAGGCAAAGGCTTATTCCTCTACAGAACGGAGCTTCTGAACGTAAACTGCCTTCATCATCTTCTTGCGGTTGCTTACCGAAGGCTTCTCGAAGGCCTGACGGCTACGGAGTTCCTTGACTACGCCGGTCTTCTCGAATTTACGTTTGAATTTCTTGAGGGCTCTCTCGATGTTCTCGCCTTCTTTGACTTGTACGATAATCATTGTCTTGGTGTTGTTATATTTTTTTGTTTTGTATATAATTCGCTTCAATTGCGCGGCAAAATTACTGACATTTTTTTATATTACAAAAACTTTTCCGCAAAAATTCGCCCCGATCCGCCGACGAAACTCCAACGAAACTCCGCCGCGGCATGACTATTCCGAATAGTTTTACTAACTTTGCATTATATTACCTCATATATACACCTTTACTACACGCACACGACGACAGTGGAAGATACAGTTCAGGCGGTCAGCCGTATTCTGACCGATTACGTTATGGTGACAGCGCTGCTGGCAGCGGCGCTCTACTTCACCATAGCCACACGCGGAGTGCAGTTCCGCATGATAGGCGAGATGTTCCGCCAACTTGTACGCTCCGGCCGACGCCCCGCAGCGGGTCACAGAGCCGACGCCGGCAGCCACTCGTCGGTCAGCTCATTTCAGGCATTCGCCATCTCCATAGCATCGCGGGTAGGCACCGGCAACCTTGCCGGAGTGGCCACAGCCATTGCTCTCGGCGGCCCGGGAGCCGTATTCTGGATGTGGGTCATAGCCCTGCTCGGATCATCGAGCGCATTTATCGAATCGACACTCGCACAGCTCTATAAAGTCCGTGGCGAAGGCTCATTCCGCGGCGGACCGGCCTACTATATCTCCAAAGGCATCGGCAGCCGGTGGTGGGCCGTGACGTTCGCAGTGCTGATCATCCTCACATTCGGATTCGCATTCAACACCGTGCAGTCCAACACCATAGCGAGCGCCTTCGAAGAATGCTACGCATTCCCCCGCCAGTGGATGGGCATCCTGCTGACGGCTCTCACGCTGGTCATCGTATTCGGAGGCATCCGCAGCATATCGCGCTTCAGCGAGATCGTGGTGCCGGTGATGGCCGTGGCCTACATAGTGCTGGCTATCGTGATCATCGTCATCAACATAGGCCGCATCCCGGAGATACTCTGCCTGATCGTCGAAAACGCCTTCGGATTCCATCCGGCTGCCGGCGCAACCGTAGGCATGGCTCTTTCGCTCGGCATCAAGCGCGGCCTCTTCAGCAACGAGGCCGGCGAAGGATCCACACCCAACGCCGCAGCCACGGCGGCCGTGTCACATCCCGTAAAACAAGGGCTCATACAGACACTCGGCGTCTATACCGACACGCTGATCATCTGCTCGGCCACGGCATTCATAATCCTCTGCAGCGGACTGTTTATCGACGGACACGACGGCATCGTACTCACGCAGAAAGCCATCGACTCGCAACTCGGAGGCGGCCACCGCTACGGATCGGTATTCGTCAGCATCGCCATTCTGTTTTTCGCCTTCACAAGCATCATCGCCAACTACTATTACGGCGAGACCAACCTCCGGTTTATCCGCGACAACGCCCTGCTCATACGCGCATATCGCCTGGCCGTAGGCACAATGGTATATCTCGGAGCGGTCATGTCGCTCGACCTCGTATGGGGATTCGCCGACATCACCATGGCCCTCATGACACTATGCAATCTGGCGGCCATAGCTCTGCTCGGACGTCAGGCCATAACGCTGCTCCACGACTACCGCCGACAGTTGCGGCAGGGTCACGACCCTGTCTACCGCTCTTCGACCATCCCGGAGATTGCCGACCGCACGGAATGCTGGCCTTGACACTCACCTTCACGACACTTCAACCTACAATGATCCACAACGATATACATCAGGCGCTCCGGGAGAGAGTGCTGACACTCGACGGAGCCATGGGCACCATGCTCCAGAAAGCCCGAGCCGAAGCAGGATGCATCGATCTGCTCTGCCTGTCGTCGCCCGACACCATTGAGGACATCCACCTGCAGTATCTGCAGGCGGGAGCCGACATCATCACCACCGACACGTTCAATGCCAACGCCCTGTCGCTCTCACGCTACGGAGCGTCGCATCTCGTCAAGGATATATGCCGCGAGGCGGTGGCTGCCGCCCGTCGGGCCATCCGACGCATCGGCCGACAGGCATGGATAGCGGGCGACGTCGGCCCCACAGGCAAGTCGCTCTCGATGACCTCCGATGACACCGATGTCGACTTCGACACCCTGCGCGCGGCCTATCTCGAACAGATCGACGCGATCGCCCGAGCCGGAGCCGACCTGATACTGCTCGAAACCATATTCGACACCCTCAACGCCAAAGCCGCCATATCGGCGCTGCTCGAAGTCAGGGAGTCAACCGGACTGGAACTGCCGCTCATGGTATCGGCCACGCTCACCGAGAGCGGACGTCTGCTGTCGGGACAGACCCTTGAGGCGTTTATCGTCAGCATTTCCCACGCGCGGCCGCTGTCGGTCGGCCTCAACTGCGGATTCGGAGCCGAGCAGGCCATCGAATTCCTGCCGCAGCTGCAACACGCGACATGCGCCGTCAGCCTTCACCCCAACGCCGGACTGCCCGACGCCATGGGATGCTACACCTCCACCCCCTCCGACATGACAGCGGCACTACGCCGGCCGCTGGCCGACGGGATGCTCAACATCGTCGGAGGATGCTGCGGCACCACCCCGGCCCACATCCGTGCCATAGCCGCCGAGGCTGCGGCCGCCCGTCCGAGGAATATTCCTGACTGTGACCCCGCTGCTCCGCTCCAGCTCGCCGGACTCGAGGCGCTCACAGTCGCCCCCGACCGTCTGACCCCCGTCGGCGAACGCTGCAACGTGGCCGGAAGCCGCAAATTCCTGCGCCTGATCAAGGAGGGAAATCTCAACGAGGCCATAGCGATAGCCGCCGCGCAGACCGACGCCGGAGCGCGTATCATCGACATCAACATGGACGACGCGCTGCTCGACGCCGCGCGCGAGATGCAACGGTTCGTGCGACTTGCCTCGGCCGAACCCGACGTGGCGCGGGTGCCATTTATGATCGACTCGTCGCAATGGGAAGTAGTGGAGAGCACTCTTAAACTTGTACAGGGCAAACCGGTGGTCAACTCCATCAGCCTCAAGGAGGGCGAAGAGGAGATGATACGCCGCGCGCGCCACATCAGTTCGATGGGAGCCGCCATGGTGGTCATGGCCTTCGACGAACGCGGACAGGCCGACACCTTCGAGCGCAAGACCGAAGTGTGCGCTCGCGCCTACCGCCTGCTGACAGATGCCGGCATCGCACCCTCCGACATCATCTTCGATCCCAACATACTCGCCGTGGCCACCGGCATAGAACATCATGCGCGCTACGGACTCGACTTCATACGCGCCGCACGCTGGATACGCCAGAATCTGCCCGGAGCGGGCGTCAGCGGAGGCCTGAGCAACCTATCCTTCTCCTTCCGGGGCAACAATTTCGTCAGAGAAGCCATCCACGCCATATTTCTCGCCAACGCCGCAGGAAGCTCCGGCATGAACATGGCCATCGTCAATCCGTCGACACTTATCGACACGGCCACCATTCCAGAGCCGCTCGCCGAAGCTATAACCGACACACTGCTCTGCCGACGAGCCGATGCCGACGAGCGGCTGATTGCGGTCGCTGCCTTCACCGATGCGCCGGGACGCAAGGCTTCGCCGGCGACACAGCCCGAAGCTCCCGACACAGTTTCGACACCATGCAGCCGGCTGGCCGATGCAGTGGTCAAGGGACGCGCCGACGCGCTGCCCACGCTTCTTCAGGAAGCGCAGGCCGAGGCCGGATCGGCATTCGCGCTCGTCGAAGGGCCGCTCATGCAGGGCATGGACCGCGTCGGACACCTGTTCGGCGAAGGACGCATGTTCCTGCCGCAGGTAGTCAAGAGCGCCCGGCTGATGCAGCAGGCCGTGGAGCTGCTCACTCCGGCCATCGAGGCTGAGAAGGCTGCGGCGCCCGGCAATGCCGGACGCCGCAATCCGCGCATGGTCATAGCCACCGTCCGCGGCGACGTCCACGACATCGGCAAAAACATAGTGGCGGTAGTGATGCGATGCAACGGCTTCGATATAACCGACCTCGGAGTGATGGTCGAGGGCGAGCGCATAGTCAGCGAGGCGCAGCGGCTTGAAGCCGACCTCGTAGGAC
>NZ_PUED01000172.1 GCF_003024925.1 Paramuribaculum intestinale | reverse complement strand
TTTAACACACTTTTCAACATCTTTATTTACATCGGAGGTATTCTCAGGTATGTTTACTCCTTCACGCCGTAGGCAAGGTCGCCGGCGTCGCCGAGTCCGGGCACTATGTAGGAGTGAGAGTTTATCTCATCGTCGACAGTCCCTGCCCACAGTGTGGTTTCGGCAGGGAACGCGCGTTCCACATATTCTATGGCCTGGCGTGAGGCTATGACTGATGCTATATGTATTTTGGAGGGATTTCCTTTGGTGAGAAGCGCTCGATAGCTTAGTTCCATCGACGATCCGGTGGCAAGCATAGGATCGACAATGACGAGGGTCTTTCCGTCAAGCTTGGGAGAGGCTATGTATTCGATAAAAACGTCGAAGTTTTCTTTTTCGCGATATTTGCGATAAGCTGATACGAATGCATTCTCGGCTTCGTCGAAGTATGAAAGAAATCCGTAATGAAATGGCACTCCTGCGCGGAATATGGTTGCAAGCACCACCTTGTCGGATATATTGCGGCACGGGGCTATACCCAGCGGAGTAGTGATGTCCACTTTGTCGTAGGCGAGTGTCTTGCTGATTTCGTATGCCATTATCTCTCCTATGCGTTCGAGATTTCTACGGAAGCGCATCCGGTCGGTCTGGCGTTCGACTGATCGGAGTTCTGATACATACTGGTTGATGAGCGAAGGTGTTTCTTCGAAATTTATGACTTTCATGACGTTTTTGGTTTGATGCAAAGTTAGCCAATCATTTCCGGGATAAGCGTAAATTTCGAAAAAAATGATCTACATGATATTGATGTGGTATGTGGAGTAATTTTTACAGCTTCACGACCGCTGTTTGTTTATTTTTTGCAGGTCGAGAGAAGGCGTTTGAGATTATTGAACGGAAGCGTCGGGTCTGCCGGTGATATAGCGGCTGCGATGGAATTAATGGAAGTATGGCTCTCGTCGGTTTCGGCAAGTAGCAGATGGGGAGGTATGTTAAGGATGGCGTCGGGGTTGAATTTTTCTCCCAGCGACAGATATATGCCCCGTGATGTGATCTGTCGGGCAGTTTCGGCGTTGCCTCTGAATCCGTGGATAATCCACGGACTGCTGGGACGGTGCTCTTTGTGTAGGCGGAGTATTATGTCGAGGGCTTTGACACAGTGAATGATAAGAGGTTTGCCTGTGTGTTCGGCAAGCTTTATGTGGTGGATGAATATATGGGTCTGAATCTCTTCCGATGCTCCGCGCAGACGGTCTATTCCGGTTTCGCCTATGGCTGCGACATCATTTCGCGTGGCAATATTGTCGAGCATAGACATGGTTTCTTCGATATTGTCCTGTCCGGTAAGCCACGGGTGTATTCCTACGGAGTAATGTTTCCCGTGTTCGAAGCTGTCGAAGAGTGGATCGACGGATATGATGCCGTCGGCCGATAGAAGGTTATGGGTGTGCGTGTCGAGTATCATGGTACGGGATCATAGCCCGATCCTCCCCAGGGATGGCATCGCATAAGGCGTTTTAAGGTAAGCATTGTGCCGCGTAGCGGTCCGTGTTTCTTTAGGGCTTCTATGGCGTATTGGCTGCAGGTAGGGCTGTAGCGGCACGAAGGCGGAAGCATGGGCGATATGCAGGCGCGATAGAAATATACCGGCAGCAGCATGATGGCGACGGCCAATCTATTTACATGATTCATCGCCTTCATCCGGCGTTAGCACGGATCGGTATATGCGGGTAAGTATCTTTTCCACGGCCCGTTGTGTGCGGTTGAAGTCGGTCAAACCTTGTCCGACGTAGATAAATGCTATGTCTACGTTTGTAGCGTCAGTAAGCAATGTTTGACGGCACAGTCTGTATGCTTCGCGACATCTGCGGCGCATGGTGACGCGATCAACGGCATGACGCAGTCGCTTTTTTGGTACGGCGATGAGAAATCTCGCTCCTTTCCATCTGTCGTTTTCGTGACGGTGTGATTCACGCCATACCGCTCGCCACGGATAGGCCATAATGAAGCTGTTCCCACCGTCGGCATTGCCGGCCGGTGAGAACAATTTTTCAATAGCCTTCTGGCTGCAGAGTTTTTCTTTTTTATAAAGTCGGAGCGATGTCATAGGATTGTTGTGGATGCCGTCAGGCTTTGGCTTCTTCGGCAGCTTCATCGCGCAGGAAGTTGTCGAGCGCGGCGGTCATCGAAGGTGCGGATACTGTCGGAGCCTCGATGTCAAGGCGTAGTCCGGCATCTTTAACGGCTTGTGCGGTGGTGAGTCCGAAGCAGCCTATCTTTACGTCGTCCTGCTTGAAATCGGGAAAATTCTTGAGCAACGACGCTATGCCGGCAGGGCTGAAGAAGAGAAGCATGTCGTAGTCAAACTTCTCGTTGGGATCGAACTGTGTGCTCACCGTGCGATACATCACGGCTTTCGTATAACGGATCTTGGCGTTGTCAAGAAGGCTTGTGTCCTCTTTGTGTACATCGCTGACGGCATACAGATAGTTCTCCTTGTTGTGCTTGGTGAGGAAGGGTATGAGTTCTTCCATTTTGCCTGTGTTGCCGTGGAATATCTTGCGTTTGCGATAAAGCGTATATTTCTGCAGATAGAGCGCGATTGATTCGGTGGTGCAGAAATACTTCATGGTGTCGGGTATGGTGACACGCATCTCTTCACAAAGACGGAAGAAATGGTCAACTGCCGTACGTGCGGTAAATATTATAGCCGTGTAGTCGGAAATGGTAATTTTTGACTGACGGAATTCTTTAGCTGTCAGGCCTTCTACCTTTATGAATGGACGGAAATCAATATCCACTCCGTATTTCTGTGCAATATCGAAATAGGGCGATTTGTCGGACGTCGGCCGTGGCTGCGATACTAAAATTTTCTTTACTTTCACGCTTTGCTATGGATAGTTTGACAGACTTGATTACTCTATGTAATTGCTGTTTCGGTATAGAAACACGATGGGTGCAATTTCCAGGGTGCAAAGGTACGAAATAAAGTAGATTAAGGAAAAAATATTGGTATAAAAAATTCTAAATCCTTTGAATATAAATATCATACGTCCGATTACGTAGAATGAACCGCTTATCCAGAGCATGATGACGGTCAGACCCGGATTGAAGAGCAGGGCAAGTGCCGGAAGCAGAAGTGCGAGGGCGAGCAGGGTCTGCGAGGCGTTGAAGCCGCGAAGCCACTGGCTTCGTCCGGATGGTGTGCTGAACACATATCCGGTAATGCTGTATGCAATCAGTTGCAGTCCGTATATTCCGGCTGCGAAGAGGGTGCATATTGCTGTAGAAATGAAAATACCAGGATAAGTGTCAGAAATGAGCCTCCAAGCTCCGGCAATCAGTATCCCTTCGGCAAGAAATAATGTGACGAGTAGTCCGCCGGTGACGAGCGATTCATTGACAGTATGGTCGTCGAATATGTTGGAGTGCTCTCTCACCGTGAGAAGATCCTTCAAGAAGGTTTTTATGAATGTGGAGTGATTGCGGGTAAAAAACGATATTATGCAGAATATGCCTATCACCAGAGCCATGACTCCGCTGTCGTAGCCCGGAAGCATCTGGCGAGGTTCTCCGGGGATACCCTCGGCGCAGGAGGCGGCTCTGTGTATAAGGCTGAGCGATATCAGGTCGGAGGGCGCCTCGCTCTCGATACATATTTCAGCAAAAGGCCATCCTTCGACAGCCGCAGTGCCTGAGGCAATGCTGTCGGGTGCGGATGATTCGGCTATGGAAGCCGGGCCGAACGGCACTATGAATACGCTGTCGTCTTCCACTTATATTATATAGTATGTTGAGTGGTATGAAGGGATTTTAATTGCGTATGATCAACCGAGGCTTTTCTCTACGGCCTCTTCGGGAGTTGATGCCAGATGCCAGAGATTATGGCTTCCCTGACGCATGAAGTGTTGATCTATCGTGCGCTCAAGCATCGCTATAAGCGGGTCATAGTAGCCGGCGGTATTGAGAATTGTTATGTTGCCGTTGTAGAGTCCGAGCTGACGCCAGGTGATTATCTCAAGGAGTTCCTCAAGAGTGCCAATTCCTCCGGGTAGGGCTATGACGGCGCGGCTCATCGAGGCCATGGTCTGTTTGCGGCGGTGCATGTCGGGTGTGGCTATCATACGTCCCAGGTCGGGATGTTGCCATTGACGGTCGATCATGAACTGTGGCAGCACACCTATTGTAATGCCCCCTTTTGAGTTGGCGCCTTCTATGGCCTGCGCCATCAGGCCTCCACGGCCGCCGCCACACACGAGCGGACATCCGGACATGGCGATGAGTTGTCCTGTCTGGCGGGCTGCATCCTTATATATGGGGTCGATACGGCTGCTTGATGCTCCGTAGACGCAGATGGCGTCGGTAATGCTTTGTTCCATTATAATAATATATGGTTGCAAAGTTACAAAACCTGCGCCTTATGATCAAATTCTTACCTGCCTGCGATGAGCGTGTGACGAGGTGTTCCGACATAGTTTCAATCCCTTCGTGTTTGCCTGTTTTTAGGCTAAGAACACCCCGAAAAAGTCAGAAAATCGAAAAAAAACGCGAAAAAGTGATTTTTTTTGACGAAATATTTGGAGGAATCAAAAACTCGTATTAACTTTGCACTCGCAAAACAGCGGTAACGCGCTGTAAAGCTCTCACCCCAGAACCGGGTTTCCGGTGCGGTAGTTCAGTTGGTTAGAATACTAGCCTGTCACGCTAGGGGTCGCGGGTTCGAGTCCCGTCCGCACCGCAGAGGAGAGAGGAGAATGAGTAATTGTTGAGCTTAGGCTCACGTTACTCATTCTTTTTTTATGCCTTTTTGAAATGAAGCCTGCGTGCGTGTCGGGGGTCAGCGGATTTTTCCGGTGGGCGGAAGGGGATGTCGGAGCAT
>NZ_PUED01000171.1 GCF_003024925.1 Paramuribaculum intestinale | reverse complement strand
GAGAGTCTTTCCAGCGTCTTTTTGTTTGCTCCCCGGTCATGTAGCTACGGCTACACTCCCTCATCACAAACAAAAATCCATCTGACAATCCTTCTCAAAATCCGTATTATATAAATTTAGACAATCTATTAAACTGAAAAAACAGATCATCAGCAATGGCAAAAACAAAGACCGTGTGGGTGTGCAGTTCGTGCGGAAACGACTTTCCGAAGTGGGAAGGACGATGCAGCGCGTGCGGAGCATGGAACACCCTTGTGGAAGAGAAGGTGACTATATCGTCGCAGACACGCGCCAAGAGCGGAATGACATCGCGACAGCGTCCACGCCCACTGCGTGTGTCGGAAATCGAAACATCCGACGCTCCACGCATACGCATGCCGAGCAAGGAACTCAACCGAGTGCTCGGCGGCGGCCTTGTCCCCGGCTCGATGGTGCTTATCGGCGGCGAGCCCGGCATTGGTAAATCCACCCTGGTGCTACAGAACACATTGTCGATACAATCGCGTCGCGTGCTTTACGTTTCGGGCGAGGAGAGCGCTATGCAGATAAAGATGCGTGCCGAACGCCTCGGACGTCAGAGCGACACGGTGTATATCGTGTGCGACACATCGCTTGAAAACATTTTCGAGCATATCGAGAACACAGATCCCGGACTGATCGTCATCGATTCGATACAGACCATAGCTTCCGATGAACTTGAATCTCCGGCCGGAAGCGTAGGCCAGGTAAGAGAGTGCTCGGCACGGTTGCTGCGATATGCCAAAGAGAGCGGTGTGCCGGTGATTGTGATCGGCCACATAACCAAAGAGGGCAATATCGCCGGGCCTAAAGTACTGGAACACATTGTTGATACCGTATTGCAGTTTGAAGGCGACCGACATTATCTGTATAGGTTGCTCCGGTCGATCAAAAACCGATTCGGAAGCACGTCCGAACTCGGCATTTACGAAATGGTGCGTAGCGGTCTGCGGGAGGTCACCAATCCTTCGGAGATACTGTTGTCGCAGACCGACACCAATCTGTCGGGCACCTCGATAGGTGTGACGATGGAGGGTATTCGTCCGCTGATGATCGAGGTGCAGGCTCTTGTGAGCACTGCCGCCTATGGCACACCGCAACGGTCTGTGACCGGCTTTGACGCCAAAAGGATGAATATGTTGCTTGCCGTACTGGAGAAGCGCGTGGGGTTCAAATTGGCCCAGAAGGACGTGTTTCTCAATATAGCCGGAGGCATGAAGGTCAATGATCCGGCTCTTGACATGGCCGTGATCAGCGCCATCCTGTCGAGCAATGTGGACATTGTGGTGCCTCATACCGTGTGTATGGCCGGGGAAGTGGGACTTACCGGCGAGATTCGCCCTGTCACCCGCATAGAACAACGCATACAGGAGGCTGAGAAACTCGGCATGGAGCAAATCATCATACCACGGAGCAATGTCAAGGGTATGGATCTCGGATCGCTGAATATAAAGATCACTGAAGTCAGCAAAGTGGAAGAGGCCTTCCGACTGCTGTTTGCATAAGCGCAAAATATAGATCATGTGGGTGGCTCTGGCTCTTATCTCGGCTACATGTCTGGGATTTTATGACGTGATGAAGAAACTGTCGGTGCGTGGCAATGACGTGCTGACGGTATTGATGCTCAACACCGTTTTCGGCGCCGTGCTGATGTCGCCGATACTTGTCGGCGGTATTGCGACAGGGGAGTGCTCAATATCATCGCCGGCGGCCCATGGCATGATCATAATCAAGTCGTTTATCGTGCTCGGGTCATGGATCCTTGGATATTTCGCCGTGAAACATCTGCCTCTGACCATACAAGGACCTATCAACGCCTCCCGTCCGGTGATGGTGCTTGTCGGCGCAGTGGCTGTGTACGGCGAACAGCTCAATCTCCTGCAGTGGGCCGGCATATCGCTCGGTTTTCTATCACTCTACATGATCTCTCGCATAAGCGCAAGCGAGGGGATCTCGCTACGAAGCAGCCGATGGCTATGGATGGCTGTCGGAGCCGCACTGCTTGGCGCCGTCAGCGCGCTTTACGACAAGTATCTCCTCCGGCATTTCCGACCGCTCGACGTCCAGGCATGGTATTCGTTTTATCAATGCATCATCATGTCGTGCGCCCTGATGGCTGTAAGACGATGGTCGTCGTCATCGCATTCTGTTTTTTCGTGGCGATGGACGATCCCGCTGATATCGATATTTCTGACCGTGGCCGACATAGCTTACTTCTATTCGTTGTCGCTCGATGGTGCGATGATTTCTGTCGTGTCGATGATACGTCGCGGCAGTGTCGTTATCCCATTCATCTACGGAGCTGTAATGCTTCGCGAAAAGAATTTCAAAGCAAAGGCAGCCGATCTGTGCATACTCATGGTCAGCCTCGGACTGCTCGTGCTGGGCTCTACAGTGGCAAAATGACGGCAATTACAGTTTTTTCACCATCATAGCTTGCTTTTGCCCATGCAAATGAATTAACTTTGCATGGGATAATCTGATCATTATATCATTTGCAGGAATGATCGGGGTCTATTCCCACAGCTTACTTACAAATCCAATGTTATCACGTTTTATAATCAGGATAGCGTGTCTGGCGGCACTCCTTTCATGCGAGATGCCGACCCACGCACAGATCAATACAGATCAGGTGATGCAGGTAGGGCGCAACGCGCTTTATTTTGAAGACTATATGCTGTCGATACAGTATTTCAACCAAGTGATCGCAGCCAAGCCTTATCTCGCACAGCCATATTTTTTCAGGGCGATAGCCAAATACAATCTCGACGACTTCCGAGGGGCTGTAGCCGACGCATCCAAAGCTCTCGAACAGAATCCGTTTCTGCTCGACGCCTACGAACTGCGCGCGGTGGCCAACCAAAATATCGGGAACGTTGAAGACGCGCTGAACGATTATGACGAAGTGCTCGGCACTCTGCCTGAAAACCGTGTGATACTGTTCAACAAGGCTCTCGCATATCAAGAACTGAAGCGGTATGACGAGGCTGCGGCCACATTCGATGCGCTGCTCGCCACGCACAGCGGATTTGATGGCGGATACGTGGGGCGCGCACGCCTGCGTCTGGAGCAGAAGGATACCGTCGGGGCTCTCGCCGACGTGGAAAAGGCTCTTGATCTTAACAAACGCTCTGTCAACGCATACCTTATCAGAGCCGACGTGGCCATAAACTCCCACCGCGACTACGCGGCGGCACTCGACGACATGAACGAAGCCATTCGTCTGCAACCCAAATATCCGGGGTTCTACATAAATCGCGCGTTTCTTCGACACAATCTTGATGATTATTACGGCGCGTTGAGCGACTATGAGTATGCCATACAACTTGACCCGGAAGATTATACCGGTTATTTCAACCGTGCTCTGCTACTGTGTGAAGTTAGAGATTTCGACAAGGCGCTTGCTGATCTCAACAAAGTGCTTGCCCTGAGAGGCACAGACTACCGGGCGTTGTATAACCGCGCTCTCGTGTTGAAGGAAAAACGCGACTTCAAAGGCGCGCTCGCCGACATCAATACCATCATAGCCGCATATCCCAATCTGGCAGCAGGATATTTCCTGCGATCAGAGATACGCCGCGACATGGGCGATATGAAAGCGAAAGAGGATTTTGATCGATCTCTCGCACTGGCCCGCGGTAACAAAGCTGGAAATTCGGGTCGCAACGACATCCGAGAACAAGGAGGCCAGGACAGCAGCATCAAAACCTCGTCAGACGGTAACAGCACCGAGCCTCAGACTGCCGGTGAGCCGACTCCGTTTGACAAGGATTTCGAAGAGATAATGCGCGGCGCGGCCGAGTCGCCCGACAAGGTAATGGCACGCTTCACATCACTTCTTACGGTCAACGACAATACCAACATAGAGCAGGAGTTCATCAATAAAAGCATCAGAGGCAGGGTGCAGAACCGTAATGTCAGCATCTCATACGAGCCAATATTCACAGCATCGTATTACAATTCACCCACTGAACTGCGCCCCAACCCCGAATACATCAAGGAGGTGGATGAGATCAACCGCACACGCGCACTGAGATTCTTGTTGCAGGTGACCAATTCTGTGCCGAGCCTTGACGACGAAGACCAGATAAAGCGCCATTTCGATTCGGTGAATTATTACAATTCATATCTGTCATCGCATAAGCCTCGTGCGATAGACTATTTCGGACGAGCAATGGACCTGCTGACGCTACGCAATTATGATGGTTCGATAGCCGACTTCAACAGAGCGCTGGAACTTACGCCCGACTTCACCATGGCATACTTCATGAGAGGCATAGCCCGCCTGCAGAAACTCGAATCGGAAGCCGAAGAGAGTGCGAAAACACAGCCAGGCGACGGACGCATTCATCAGACGGCTCCGGCAATCATGCCGGGCGCATCGATGCAGCAGCGCCGCGCCAATATGACCGAAGTAATGGCCGATATCGACAAAGTCATAGAGCTTTCGCCTGAAATGCCTGTGGCTTACTACAACAAGGGAGTGATATTGCTTCAGCTGCAGGACTACACTTCGGCACTCAAGGCTCTCAACCGCGCTATAGAACTTAAGCCCGACTTCGGAGAAGCCTACTACAACCGCGGATTGGTTTTTTTTATGCTCGGCGACAGCAACAAGGGATCGGCCGATGTCAGCAAAGCGGGCGAACTGGGTGTAGGGCCATCATACAACCGTCTGAAACGGAGGAACCGGTAACAGTCCAGCCATATCGGCCTCGCCGGTAATATAGTGAAATAAACAGATTCCGCCGACAATTTCTCATTACGAGAAAACTGTCGGCGGAATTAATGCTTTGCAGCCGGACTGTAAGCCGGGTTATGTCGGCCTGACACTTCCCCGAGGGGGCCATCAGGGC
>NZ_PUED01000170.1 GCF_003024925.1 Paramuribaculum intestinale | reverse complement strand
CATTCTTACACTTCTTTTTATGTGTCACACTCAGATAACAGCTTTCGTGGACAATGGACAATGAATTCTTACCGTTGACGGATGACATCATTGTATGCCACGGTGTTTCAACCGTTATCGGTTCACCACAGATTGGACATCTTTGGTTCTGCCTTTTCCAAATATTGAAAAGCGTCCTTTTCCCACTCATCGACATCTTCATTTTGACGGTGCGCCGTTTTTCACGGTACTCCGTCCATTCGGGGTCAAACGGATTGAGGTCACATTTCAGTTGCGGATATGTCTGGATTTTTGTATTGAACAATATTGTCAACGGTACTAAGTATTCTTCTCCCTTTGAGTCAATTTTTGTCGTGGCAAATATCCAGTCCCGATTCCCAATCTTGTGGAAATAGCGTTGTTTAATCCAAGTACGGTTCTTATTTCCGTGCCTACGGATTCCCCATCGCCACAGTTTCTTGAAGATTAGAAAGTCCGCTTTTCGGAACGTTTCCGAGGCCGCACTATATTGATAATAGTTCGCCCATCCTTTGAGAATAGGATTGAGACGCATGATAAGTTCATGTTGGGAAGTTCCACGTGAGCGGTGTATCTCTCGCTTTACCTTTTCCAACATCCTCTTTACGCGGTCTTTGGCTGGTTTCGTCAGCAGAGTGCCATTGAATTTGCGGACATTGAAGCCGAGGAAATCAAAACCGTCTTCTATATGGGTTATCAACGTTTTCTCTTCGGACAGAGTCAGTCCCCTTTCCGCAAGAAACGATGCAACCAACGGTTTGACCTTCTGTTCCAGCAGTTCTTTTGATTCGCCCGTGATAATGAAATCATCTGCAAACCTGACAAGCCTTACTTTCGGACAGTACCAACCCGTAGAACCTTTCTTTGATTCCCAAGGGAAGTTGTCTTCGAGTAGTTTCTGTAATCCGTCGAGTGCCATATTAGCAAGCGTTGGCGATATGATACCACCTTGCGGTGTACCCTCGTCTGTCGGGAAGACTTCGTTTTCAAAGATATACCCACATTTGAGCCATTTCCCAAGTATGGTTTTATCCATTGGAATGTGCTTCATCAGCCAGTCGTGGCTGATGTGGTCAAAGCACCCTTTGATGTCGCCCTCCAGAATCCATTGTGGCGAGTACCTCTTTGAAAGAAGAGTGTGGCAACGTGCCATTGCATCGGCAGTGCCTCTTTCCTTTCTGAAGCCAAAGGAATAGTTGTCGGCAGTTGTTTCCGATACTGGTTCCAAAGCGAGTAGGTGGAGTGCCTGCATCGCTCTGTCTTTCATTGTGGGGATGCCCAACGGTCTCTGTTTGCCATTGTGCTTCTTTATGAACACTCGTCTCAAAGGCTGAGGCTTGTAGCCTCTTCTTCTGAGTGTGAAGATGGCTTTGTATTTCGATTTCGGAGTTGACCACAATACCTTGTCAACGCCCGAAGTCTTTTTGCCATCATTTGAAGTGACACGTTTTACTGCCAATGCCTTGGCGTAAAACGAGTGGGTAAGAGTCCATTGCAAAGCCTTCACCTTGCCGAACTTACCCTCTTTCTGAGCTTTTACAATACGCGCTTGTAGCTTACTGACCGCTTTCTCACACTTGTTCCAATCAATGTTTTCCCAAGTTGCTTCCTTGTGGTCAGAAGATGCACACGAGTTTTTAGGCTCGTCCATTTGCTTTTCTCCTTTCATAAGTTCTAAAAGTTATCTTGTAAAATGTTACCATATCGGAAGTCTGCACACTTTCATGTCGGATGATGTGGCTCTCTGCCATACATGGCAATGAGGTCAATCCGTATCCGCTCCGTTACAGAGCGGCGTTCGCTTTTTCCGAATTTCCTTTACCTACATACCATTGTGCCTCCCTTGCGTTCGACCTACCATGATTGCTCATGGAGATATATAGGCTTACCGTGTTCTGCATCAGTGCCAATGACGGTTTAGGCTCTGCCTCTCCACCGGTGGCTCTGTTGTTCGCGTAACCCCAAAATCCACAGGGTTATCCGGCCACACACCGTTTTGGTTCAAGCTTGTAAGCATTCGTAAGCTTGTTCGACTTAACGATGGTTCTGACAGTTCACTTGCGTTAGCCATGCCGTCAAGCCAAGCCCCCCAACCGCATAATGCTTGCGGTTCTTGAAGTCCCCTCACGGTTCATTCTCGACCCTTTCGGGAGGGTTACCTTGTCCGAGCAGCTTGGTACATCATAAGACGCACCTGCCGTAGGCTACTATTGGCGAAACAATAGGTCAACTCTTTTCACTCCTCTGAATGAACGGCTGACAGCCACTGATGCAACTTTTCACGTCACACAAATTTGAAATCATAACAATAGAGCGCAAACCCTTTGTTTATCTGCTGTTTAAGGAAGTTATTGACCACTGCAAACGACTTGCCGGAACCGGGGGTGCCGAGCACAATCGACGCGCGGAACGGATTCACCACATTTATCCAGCCGGAGTGCCACTTCTTTTCGTAGTAGAATCTTGTGGGGATATTTACGGAATAGGGATTCTCCAACAGGCGTATCTCCTGCATGAACGATTCGTTCTCATCGTTGAAACGGTCATCCATCATGTTGTTCTTCAGCATTCGGCTTATCCATATACCTGACATCAACATACCAATATATCCGAGTATGGTGGATATGATATAGATATAGCGGTAGCCGAGAGGCAGAAGCCATGAATTGAACAGAAACACCACGATACCCACGGCTCCCACAATAATTATATGACGCCACGTTATCGCCTCGTCCTTGACCCCTTTAGTGCCGAAGCACGAAAGGGCAAGCAAAAGCATTGCGAACAGTTTTGAGTTGAACGTATTGGCAAAAAGTCCACACTCACTGTTGAAATTATTAAGGATTTTATCGACCACCATGTAGAACTCATTGCTGTCAACGGTCTCCACACGCGTGAAAAAGTAGAGATTGGCCACCACCAGCACAATGCTGATGGCCCGAAGAAAATCCATTATCTTGGCCAATGACCGGAGGTCATCTTCTTGCTGACTCATATTTATATATGTATTAATGTTTGCGCCCTCGACGGTGCTGACGCTTCATGCGGCGAATGAACGCCTCTTCATCCGGATTGTACGACTGCCACTGCTGGAACAGGTCAAGTCCGGTTATCGAGTTATCATCGAAATCTTCAAACAGACTCTTCTGACTTGCTGCCGGAGGAGTCTGCTGCTGTGTTCTGCTGTCAGACCCGGTATTGCCCTCAGACTCTTGCCTCGGTTCTTGTTTTGGCTCTTGGTCTGTCGGGTCCGACGGTTGAGAAACGGGAACGGTATGCTCCTGATGGGAACCCGGCTCTTGCGACGGATTGAATTTGGCTTCAAGCGCGTTGGCAGAGAATGTCTTGCCCAGACGTGAACCGTTTAGGACATTAAACGTCTCGTGGTCTATGAATGTCACGCCATAGATTCTGCCTTCATCGGTGTACCTGAAAACGACATCAATCTTTTTCTCCTTTAATCTTGCTATGAAATCATCTTTGCCGGAGCAATGAGCAAGCGCGTCGGCAACTTTCTCTTTTGTCTGAGAGATATTGATTTTCTCTTTCGCTTTCTCATACTTGCCGTCGATAGCCTCCCGTCCGGCGAACTTGCCAAGGCGTGACGCTTTGAACGGAGCCGCTATAGGTTTGCCATCTTCACCAAGGGCGAAATATACCAATCCGTGATATTCACGACCGTTGACCTTGCCATCGGTAGGTTCACACCTGATATTGAACAGGCCAAGCACCGCATTATACTCGCCGATGCTCTGGAACCGGTAGCGCATACCGATAATCTTGACCGCTGCGGCAACCTGTTTCTTCAGATCACCAGATGGATCTATCTTCAATAATGGTGTCTCAGGCGTGACCTTCTCGCTCTCGGCTGTCTTCAGTCCATATTTCCGCTCAAGTTCACGGGTTATCTCCTTACTGCGGTAGAAATTATTTTTGTCTGTAACGCAAGAACCGTCAGTCCTTACACGCAACGCCACGATGTGCATGTGGTGACGGTTGATGTCGGTGTGTTTATAGACCATATATGGCTGGTCACCGAATCCCATCTTTTCCATATACTCGCGGGCGATTGCCGTTAACTGGGCATCGGTCAGAACATCATCGGGATGAGGGTTGAGGGAAATATGAACCATCGGCCGCTCTGTCTTTGTCGTTGATGGCATCCACTGCATGAAATCGGCGAAGGCGCGTTTGATGTCAACCGAGCCTGTTCCGTCATTGTAGATTTTGTTGGTGTCGAGCAACCGGCCCTTCTCCTTGTTGATTTTCTCCCCGTTGTAGCAGATGGCTCCGTATAGCGAATTGCCTAACGAGATTTTTGCGACCATTCCTCGTCAAATTTTTGAGCCAGAGCTGCGATGTCCTGACTGACGGAGATGAGCCGAATCATCAGTTTTTTGATTTCTTCGAGTGCCGCAGACGCTTTTTTCTCGGTGAAATTCTGATTGAGTGTGGCGACAAGATTGTCGTAAGACACACCGATTGTACGATAGAGGGCATTGAAACCGGAAAGTCTGTCGATGAAAATACGGGTGTTCTCATCAACGTAGAAGACCTTGAAAGGCTTCTGAAAGAGGAAATGCTTGATGAAAGCCGCCTTGTTATCGGCCTCCGATTGCTCGAACATGGCGAGAAAACGGGCATTTTCCTTGGCGTTGAACCGCACGACATAGCGGTTCACGGAGGGATCAACCTTAGGTCGCCGCCCTCCGTGGCTGGAGTTTTTAATCATATTATAATGAAAAGGCATCGCGGATTGCCATGCAGGAGCCGCCGCAGGCGTAGAAAGGTTCTCCAACTCTGGCGGAGAACTGCACCCTCGGAGAGCAAGGGTTGTGAGGCACCGAATTTATTTCGAGTGCCCCGCAACATACCTTGCTCATCCATGTGGATGCTTGTGTATCAACGAATTTACGGGGAATGATAGAAGTTGAGTGCCAAGAGGTGCCGGTCATACCTC
>NZ_PUED01000017.1 GCF_003024925.1 Paramuribaculum intestinale | reverse complement strand
TTGTTCGCTCGTCGGCAGCGTCAGAGGTGTATAAGAGACGGGTCGCGGGCGACGTCGGCGGCGCTCACACATTGAGCAGCGCCAGCAGTCCGTCGATACGCTCCGAAAGTCCGTCGGCCGCGGGAACTCCCCCTTCGTGGCGGAGATCCACCACCCTGTAGCCGTAGCGCTCAAGCGACCGGGCTGCGGCGGTGGCGTCGGCCAGGTCGATATGCAGATCTACGTGCAGAGTGCCGTCGTCGCAATCACCTCCGCGCCGGCCGACCGAAAGGGCGAGCAGCTGCGCGTCGACGTCCTCGCAGGCCCGTGCTATGCGCGAGGCGCTGTAGTCGTCGCGCCGGCACACCACCGACAGGTCACTGCCGGCCGACGTCGATGGATCATCGGGCTGCAACAGGCTGAAAAACGGATCTTTGCAAAGTATCGTATTATCTTTTGAGGCCAAACTTTTTATATTATGATTATTTCTGACTATTTTTGCGTTCGCATTTCGAAGTGCAAATTTACAGAAATTTCCCGACATTGCTCTGTAAATCCAACGCTTATGATGCGCAATATGTTTTTCTCAACGGAACAACGCCCATGGCAATGACTAACTTAAGTGTGAATATCAACAAAGTAGCGACGCTGCGCAACTCGCGCGGAGAGAACATGCCCGACGTGGTGCGCTTCGCCATCGAATGCGAGAAACTCGGCGTCAACGGCATCACCGTGCACCCGCGGCCCGACGAGCGCCACATACGCCGCAGCGACGTCATACAGCTTCGTCCGGCGGTGAAGACCGAATTCAATATCGAGGGATACCCTTCGGCCGAGTTCATCAAGCTCGTGCTGACAGTGAAGCCCGAGCAGGTGACGCTCGTGCCCGATGCTCCCGACGCCCTGACCTCGTCGGCCGGATGGGACGTAGGCGCCAATATGGAGATGCTCACCGAGACCGTCGAGAAATTCCGCGACGCAGGCATACGCACATCCATCTTCGTGGATCCCGATCCCGAGGCCATAAAACTCGCCGCCAAGACCGGAGCCGACCGCGTGGAGCTATACACCAAGCCCTATGCCGACGCCTACGCCTCCGACCGTGAAGCCGCCGTGGCTCCGTTTGTCGAAGCGAGCCGCGCCGCCCACGGATGCGGCCTGGGCGTCAACGCCGGCCATGACCTGAGTCTCGCCAACCTGGCGTTTTTCCACGAGAGAGTGCCCTATCTCAACGAAGTGTCGATAGGACACGCGCTGATATCCGACGCTCTCTATCTCGGACTTCCGGCCACGATAGCCGCCTATCGCGAATGCCTGCGTCCTGCAGCTCCGGCCGAATGACAACAGACTTCAAAGCAACCCACATCCCGACTGACCAATGAGCATACTTACATCCATTCAGGCCACCGCAGCGGCAATAGCCGACACCACTGCCACCACAGCCATAGCAATGACCGACACCACAGCCCTGCCACAGGGCGCCGAAGCCGCCGCACCCGCCGCCGACCTCTCGGTGTGGCAGCTCTGCATCGAGGGCGGACTGGTGATGATACCTCTCGCGCTTCTGGCGCTGGTGGCCATCTACGTGTTCTTCGAGCGCGCCATAGCCATACGCCGCGCCGCACATGAGGACAAATCGTTCATGCAACGCATCAAGGACTATATAATCGACGGCGAGCTTGAGTCGGCACGACGTCTGTGCGCTCAGACCGACACTCCCTACGCCCGCCTAATCGACAAAGGCATCAGCCGCATCGGACGCCCGATGAACGACGTGCTCGTGGCGATCGAAAACACCGGCAACATCGAAGTGGCCCGCCTCGGCAAGGGACTCCCCTGGCTCGCCACCACCGCGGCCGGCGCGCCGATGATAGGCTTTCTTGGCACGGTAATGGGCATGGTCGAAGCGTTCTACAACCTCGCCAGCGCAGGATCGTCGGCCAACATCGACGTGCTCGCCGGAGGCATCTACGAGGCTCTCGTCACCACCGTGGCCGGTCTGGTGGTGGGTATCATAGCCCTCTTTGCCTACAACTATCTCGTGGCACGCATCAATGGCATCATGAACGTCCTGGAAGCGAAGACCATGGAGTTCATGGACCTTCTCAACGAACCCTCCTGACCACAATCCGACCATGGCACTAAAGCGTCAATACGACATGACGTCGCTATTCTCGATGGCCTCGATGACCGACGTCATATTTCTGCTGCTTATCTTCTTCATGGTGACGTCGACATTCGTGTTTCCCACCGCCCTTGAGATAACTCTGCCGCAAAGTTCGGAGCAGACGCCGCTCAAACCCTCGACAAGGGTGTATATCGACGCCGATCAGGTGATCTACGCATCGTTTGACGGCAGCGAACCGCAGGCTGTGGCCGAGGATCAGCTTCTGGCTTTCCTGCAGCTCGTGATGAAAGAGCAGCCCGACCTGCAGTATATCGCCGTCTACGCCGATGCGGCCGTGCCCTACGGCCGTGTTATCGACGTGCTGACACTCGGCGCGCAAAACAACCTGAAGATGGTGCTCGCCACCAAGCCCGCGCCCTCCTCAGCCAAGCCCTCACGCCCATGAACCGCGATGACCGCCGGCGACGCATCGAAGCGCTGACAGCCACCCTGATCACAGTGGGGCTGATACTTCTCGCCCTGCTCACGGCACGCCTGCGCTACAACGGCGACGAGCCTCGGGTGTGGCCTCCGGTCGACTCCGCCGAGTTGCTGCTTGCCGGTGAATATGTGATGGCCGGCGACATACCGCAGCCAGAGCTCAACGATCCCCGACCCGCGCCGGAGGCCGCCGAACAGCCAGCTCCCGAAGCCGACGATCTGACCGACACCGGCACTCCCGCGCCTGAAACGGCACCGGTGGTGAGCAGCGAGCAGGAGTCGCCGATGAAGACCAAAAGAAAACCGAAGCCTGAGAAGACCGGACCGACACAGGCCGAGCTTGAGGAGCAGGAGAGAGAGCGCAAGCAGAAAGAAGCCGCCGACCGCATCAATTCGCGGGTGAGCTTCGGAGGCACAAAGCCGGGATCGACGCAGGCCAAAGGGAGCACCGGCTCGCCCGACGGCAACGCATCGTCAGGAGCATTGAGCGGCACTCCTGGGACAAACCTCAAGGGACGCACGCTCTCTTCATGGGAAAAACCGGCCGGCACACAGACCGGCACCATCACCATCACCGTGCGCGTCAACCGCCAGGGCCATGTCATTGCGGCATCGTATGCCACCGGCACCGGTCCCGTCGCATCCCAGCCCGCAGCCCGGCGAAGCTGTGAACAAGCGGCCATGCGCTCGCGTTTTTCAGTTGATCTTGATGCCGCCGTCGAACAGACCGGCACCATCACCTACAGATTTGAATAAATTTAATACGAACATACACAAAATCAAACATTATGGCACTCGAAATCAAAGGACAAGCCATCCCCAATATTCCATGGCAGGACCGCCCGCAGGGATGCGACCACGTCATGTGGCGCTACTCGGCCAACCCCGTGATACCCCGCGACCTTCTGCCGACATCCAACAGCATCTTCAACTCGGCCGTGGTGCCCTATGGACGCGACGGATGGGAATTTGCCGGAGTGTTCAGAGTCGACGACACCAACCGTCGTATGCGCATTCATCCGGGATTCTCCCACGACGGCATCAACTGGCATATCGACGAATCCGACGTGGTGCTGACCGGCGCCGATCCCGAAATAGCCGCCTGGGAATATGGCTACGATCCGCGCGTGGCGCATATCGACGACCGCTACTGGGTGACCTGGTGCAACGGTTATCACGGCCCTACTATCGGAGTGGCCTGGACCGAAGATTTCCGCACCTTCCACCAGCTTGAAAACGCATTTCTGCCCTACAACCGCAACGGTGTGCTGTTCCCCCGCAAGATAAATGGCCGTTATGCCATGCTCTCGCGTCCGAGCGATACCGGCCACACCGCCTTCGGCGACATTTTCTACTCCGAATCGCCCGACATGGAATTCTGGGGACACCACCGCCACGTGATGGCTCCCGCGCGCTTCGAAGAGAGCGCATGGCAGTGCATGAAGATCGGCGCCGGCCCCGTGCCCATCGAGACATCCGAAGGCTGGCTGCTGCTCTATCACGGCGTGCTCCGCTCGTGCAACGGCTATGTCTACGCCTTCGGATCGGCTCTGCTCGACCTCGACCGTCCGTGGGAGGTGATAGCCCGCAGCGCCCCCTATCTGATCTCTCCGCGCGAGATCTATGAGCTGACAGGCGATGTGCCCAACGTGACATTCCCCTGCGCCGCCCTCGTCGACGCTCCCACCGGCCGCATGGCCGTGTACTATGGCTGCGCCGACACAGTGACCGGCATGGCATTCGCCAAAGTCGACGAACTCGTCGACTGGATCCGCCGCAACTCCATCGTCTGAACAGTTCTCTCCGCTAAACCCTCACCGATGGACAATCTCAAGACTGACGACAGCAAGTGCTGGAAGACCCTCTCGTCGGAATATCTGTTCCGGCGTCCGTGGCTCACAGCCCGGCGCGACACCGTGGAACTTCCCGACGGCCGTGTCAACGACGAATTCTACGTGCTCGAATACCCTTCGTGGATCAACGTCATCGCTGTTACGGCCGACGGCCGATACGTGATGGTAGAGCAATATCGCCACGGTCTGGGACAGGTGGGGATAGAACTGTGTGCCGGTGTGGTAGAGGAGGGAGAGGCCCCGCTCGACGCGGCGCGGCGCGAGCTTGAGGAGGAAACCGGATACACCGGCGGAGAGTGGGAACTCGGATGCATAATCTCCGGCAACCCGAGCGTCACGAATAATCTGACCTACTGCTATATAGCCCGCGGAGTAGAGCACACATCACAGCAACATCTCGATGCCAACGAGGATATCGACGTGCGCCTGCTGACACGCGACGAACTGCTGACCCTGCTCTCAACCGACAGGATGAAACAGGCTCTCATGGCGGCTCCGCTCTGGCGCTATTTCGCTCTCGGACTCGACCGCCGATGACCTACGCACAAGTCATACTGCCGCTCCCGCTACAGGGTGGATTCACTTACGAGGTGCCCCCCGAAGCGGAGCGGCAGCTGCGTATCGGGGCGAGGGTCATCGTGCCTTTCGGCCGACGCAAGTTCTACACCGGCATAGTCGA
Organism: Paramuribaculum intestinale; assembly: GCF_003024925.1. Lineage (GTDB taxonomy): Bacteria > Bacteroidota > Bacteroidia > Bacteroidales > Muribaculaceae > Paramuribaculum > Paramuribaculum intestinale. The sequence continues at coordinate 21,160 of NZ_PUED01000017.1, read as the reverse complement.
TTCCGTCAGCGACCGCAAGCCTGAAGGATATGAACTGAAAGCCATCGCGGCGGTGCTCGATTCGGGCTCCCCGATCATAAAGCGACCGCAGATCCAGCTGTGGAACTGGATTGCCGACTACTACCTGGCAACAGTAGGCGAAGTGATGAAGGCCGCTCTGCCGGCCGGTCTCAAAGTGGAGAGCGAAACATACGTAGAGCCGGTGCCTGACTTCGAAGAAGATCCTAAGGCCAGGCTGTCGGAACGTGAAGTGATAGTGCTTCAGACGCTCGACCATGCGGCCAAACGGCTGACCGTAGCCGATATCGAGAAGCTGACCGGATTCACCGGCGTGAATGCCCTGATAGGCCGCATGATCGACAAGAAGGCTGTAGCCGTCAGCGAGAAACTGGTAGAACGCTACGCGCCACGGCGCGAAACATACGTGCGTATGGCATTTGGCCACGGCGATACCGAAGCGCTCCACCGCGCCTTCGATGCCGTAGCGTCGGCACGCCGACAGGAAGCCGCACTTCTCGCACTGACCGACATGTCGGGAATCATGCGCGGCGAACCCAGCGAAGTAGCGGTAAAGGCTCTATGCGAACGAGCCGACATCAATCTGCCGATCCTTAAGGCCCTACAGCAGAAAGGCATTGTGGAGATATACCGGAAGGAGATCGGACGATTCAGATACAACGGACTCGTGACCGCATCGCTACCGACTCTCAGCGATCCCCAGCGGGAAGCCCTGAACGCTATTCATGCCTCATGGCGCGACAAAAACGTCACTCTGCTGCGCGGCGTCACGTCGAGCGGCAAGACGGAGCTTTACATCCATCTGATCGACTTCGTGCTCCGACAGCGCCGTCAGGTGTTGTACCTCGTTCCGGAGATAGCGCTGACCACACAGCTCACCGAGCGGCTGCAACGCGTCTTCGGCGACAAGGTGGTGATATATCACTCGAAATTCACCGACAACGAGCGCGTAGACATCTGGAAACGCCTGCTCTGTTCCGACGAACCGTGCGTGGTGATCGGCGCCCGCTCTTCGGTGCTGCTGCCTTTCGGTCCGCTCGGTCTTGTGATCGTCGACGAAGAACACGAAACAAGCTATAAACAGCAGGATCCGGCACCGCGCTACAACGCCCGCGACACTGCGATGGTACTTGCCAGAATGCACGGCGCCAAGACTCTTCTGGGAAGCGCCACCCCGTCGGTCGAAACATATTACAAGGCCACAACCGGACGCTTCGGGCTTGTTGAACTTACAGAACGCTACGGCGCGGCGGTTCTCCCGGAAGTGAACGTCGTCGACATGAAACGCGCCCGGCTTCGCGGCGAGGTCAAAGGGCCGTTGTCGGCCGACGCCTCGCGTACAGTGGCCGATGCCACAGCCAACGGCGGACAGGCCATAGTGTTTATAAACCGCCGCGGCTTCGCGCCCGTGGCCGAATGCAGCAGCTGCGGCTACTCGCCGAAATGCGAGCACTGCGATGTCACCCTCACCTATCACAAGCGTATCGACCGGCTTGTGTGTCATTACTGCGGATCGCAATATCCCCTGCCGACAGTGTGTCCGGCCTGCAAGGAACCGGCCATCGAAGTGCTCGGATTCGGCACCGAACGTGTGGAGGACGAAGTCGGAGCAGCCTTCGGAGGAGCCACGACCCTGCGTATGGATCTCGACACCACTCGCAGCAAGGACAGCTACCAGCAGATCATCAACGATTTCTCGGGGAGGAAAGCTGACATACTGATCGGCACGCAGATGGTCACAAAGGGACTCGATTTCGCAGGCGTATCTGCAGTAGTGATACTCAGCGCCGACGCCCTGCTCAACGTCCCCGACTTCCGCGCCTCCGAGAGAGCCTTCAACATGATGGAACAGGTGGCCGGACGAGCCGGACGCCGCGGCACCCCGGGCCATGTCATCATACAGTCGTATCAGCCGGCTCACCCGGTATTGCCCTACGTGGCTTCCCATGACTATCTCGGATTCTACAGCTACGAGATCGAGGAGCGCCGCAAATTTCTGTATCCTCCATTCACCCGCATCATCTACATCTACATCAAGCACCGCGACCCACGTGAAGTCGACTCCATAGCGGTGGCATATACCCACGCCCTTCGGCAGCTGTTCGGCAACCGTGTGTACGGTCCCGAAGAGCCACACGTCGGACGCATCCAGCAGCTCTATATCCGCAAGATAATGCTCAAGATCGAGACAGAGGCATCCATGACCAAAGTGCGCACAATACTGCGCGATCTCTACGAACGGATGCACAGCGTGCCGGGCAGTCCGATCCGTTCGGCTCAGATCTACTACGATGTCGATCCGATGTGATCAGATCATATCCCGGCGGTTTTATGCTTTTTTGGCCAAAACAGAGGCTCAAAACGACAAATCTCCATTCGGCAAGAAGCTTAATTTTTGTAACTTTGCAGCCGCTCCCGAGATGCACTTCCCGACGAGAGCAGCACTTCGTTCCGACAGGCATTGAAATGGATCTATAAAATACTGAGAGCCATCGTGATGGTGGCTATTATACTGGCTGTGACCGTGCCGGTAGGACTTTTCATCGCACTTTCGATCCCACGGGTGCAGAACACAATCCGCACCACTGCCGAACATGAGCTCACATCTCTGCTCGGCATGAACGTTGGCATAGGCAACGTCAACATAGCTCCATTCAGCCGCATAACACTGAAACGCGTATCAATTACCGACGCCGAAGGCGACACAGCCATCTGTGCCGATCATATCGGCGCCGGACTCAATCTTACGAGCTTGATTTTCAAGCGCCGCATGGAGGTGAACTATGCCGAAATCATCGGACTTGAGGCAAGACTTCAGCGCGACTCTGCCGGAGCGCCGCTCAACATACAGCCCATGATCGACGCACTTTCGCCACGCGACACCACCCACAAGCCTCGACCTTACGATCTGCGCATCAATACGGTAGTAATCAGAAGGACAGCCTTACGCTATGACGTGAGCACCGCCGCACCCGCGGATTCGGGACGCTTTGATCCCAACCATATCGCCTTGTCGGACATCAGGGCCGACCTGCGGCTGCCACGCATATCGAACGACAAATATCAGGCCGTGATAAGGCGCATGGCATTCAGCGAACGTTCGGGATTCGCACTCGAAAGCCTTGACGCGGAGGTCTGCGCCGACACCTCATCATTGTCAGTCGCCGGACTGAGCATAGCCACTCCCCTGTCGATGCTGTCTATTGCCGACTTCACATTCGACTATACCGGTCTGAAGACACATCCTGCCTCCGTTCCCATAGACCTGAAAATACTTCCCGAGAGCCACCTGTCGCTGCCTACACTCAACCCGTTTGTTCCCTCGCTTGCCGACAGAGATGTCACATTCAACATATCCGGACGCATACACGGCACTATGTCGCATGTCGACGTGAGTGATCTTGATTTCACATCGGACGACGGACACCTGTGGCTACGGACTGACGCATCAATCGCCATGCATCCTGACCTCAGATTGAAATCAGCAGATCTAAAGCGCCTCAGCATCGGCCTTGACGGCTCTGACGCCACTGATGTTATCGAGCGGCTGACCGGACGTCAGCTCAGCCATGATGCAGACACTCTGCTTCACAACGCCGGCAATGTAAACATTCTCGGAGAGGCAGTCCTGACCCCCGACAACGGCCGGCTGACCGCCTCCGTGACCCTCGCCCCGGGAGCACTGGAACTTGGAGCGGACTATCGGCGCGTGAAAGAGGGGTATCTTCTCAACGCATCCATCGAAAGCGCAGACTTCGATGGAGCCATGCTGACCAAAGGAGCATCTCCGCGGATCGCGGCCATCGGCAACGCCGGCTTTTCCGTCACCTCCGAGGCACTGATAGGCGGCAAAAGGATGACCGGCCGCACAAAGGCCAGCATCAGCGAACTGGTCTACAACGGGCAGACGATAACCGATGTGACAGCTGAGGCCGCCTTTGACGGCACCGACCTCGAAATCACCGCATCATCGGACAATCCCGCGCTCGACTTCGAGATAGAAGCACTCACCACATTCCCCTTCTCACGGCTCACCGCACAAGCCGATCTGCGCCGTGTCGATCTATCGACAATCCCGAATCTGAAACTGCCCGTAAGCCATATAGCATCGCTTACCGCCGACGTGGATCTCGAAGGAACCGGGATCGACGACATCACCGGTCATATCGACATAAGCCGTCTGTCGTTCGGCGGATCCACCGCGCGCGACATAGACATAGCCAACATACGCCTTGAAGCCGAACGAGATTCGACCGAACGCACCATACGCCTTGTCTCTGACATGGCCGACGCGACACTCCACGGACATTTCACTGTAGGATCGGCCACCCACATACTTCGCGAAAGCGCCGCCGCGCTGCTGCCGGCACTGTTTCAGAGCCCGACACCCATGGCCGACACCATGTATGCGGCCAACGACTCTCTGACTCTGGACATAAAACTGAAGACCACCGACCCCATCGGTCAGCCGGCTTCCCTGCCGATAGCCGTAATCTATCCGGTGGAGATCCACGGCACTCTCAACCGTCACGACATGGCGCTTGACGTAAACGCACCGTATCTGCAACAGAAAAACCGATTGCTCGAAAACACTTCGCTCCACATCGACATCAGCGCCGACAGCTGCTCGTCGCCGCGCGGCACACTCGCCATCGCCACCGCCTTTCCGACAAAGAAAGGCACAGCCACGATCAGCCTCGACGCCCATGCAATTACCAACTCTATCGACTCGCGCATAGGATGGCGCATAGACCGCGAAGCCGATTTCAGCGGCGAAGTAAGTTTCAACACTCTACTGGGGCATCCTGACGACGAGCATACATCATCGGCCAAAGTGTCGCGGCAGCCGCTTACAGCCGATATAAACATCAACCCCGGCCACATCACCATCAACGACACCATATGGAATATCGGCATAGCTAAAATCGGTATCGCCCCCCGCAGCTACACCGTCGAAGGCATAAGCCTTTCGCGCCCCGGACAAAGCCTGCGCATCGACGGCAAAGTCAGCGACGACCCCGCCGACAGCCTTACGATAGATCTGCGCAACGCCAATCTTGACTACGTATTTGAAACGCTCGACATACCCACCGCCATGTTCGGAGGCATAGCCACCGGTACATTCCACGCATCGTCGCTGCTCTCGGCCGAGCCGAGACTCTATACCGACGGCCTCTACGTGGATCGTCTGAGCTACAACCATTCGCTAATGGGCAACACCACCATACGGTCGCACTGGCTTGCCGACGCACGCGCCGTGGCAATCAACGCCGTAGTCGATCAGCCCAACGGCCGGCACTCCACCATCGACGGGCGAATAATGCCGCTTGCTGACTCCCTCGACTTCCATTTCGACGCCGACCGCATAGAGGTAGGCTTCATGCTCCCCTTCATGGAAGCCTTCACATCGTCGGTGAGCGGCTATGCATCGGGCAAGGCGCGTCTGTGGGGAAGCTTCAAGTATATCGATATGGTCGGCGACATACTGGCGGAAGATTTCAGAATGAAGGTTGACTTCACCAACACATTCTACAATGTAAAATCCGACACGGTCCGACTCACTCCCGGCCACATCGATCTGCATGACATAACCCTGCACGACGACCGCGGACACACCGCCCTGCTCAACGGCTACCTCGACCACGAATTCTTCAAACGGCCAAAATTCCAGTTCCGCATCACACAGGCCCGCGACATGCTCGTCTATGATGTACACGAAACACAGGAACAACGATGGTTCGGGCGCATATTCGGCAACGGCTCTGCCACCGTCAGCGGACAACCGGGAGTGGTGGATATCGGCGTAAACATGTCGACGGCTCCGGGATCGAGTTTCACTTTCGTACTCTCCGACGCAGAGCAGGCCTACGACTACCGGTTTATCACCTTCCGCGACCGCGACCGGCATCGCAAGGACTCAATCGAACGCCTGACAAGTCCGCCACAGATTGTCAAAGAGCTTAAAGAGCGGATAGCACGCTCCAACGACGACGGCCCGGGCAGCATCTACAAAATGAACATAGCCGTGGATGTCAATCCGTCGGCACAGGTCACACTGGTTATGGATCCGGTCGGCGGCGACCGCATACGTGCTTTTGGCAACGGCAACCTGCGCATGACCTACGACTCGGCCAACGAAGACCTGCGGATGTTCGGCACATACACCCTGACACGCGGCAACTACAACTTCACCCTTCAGGATATCATAATCAAGGACTTCACCATCCGCGACGGATCTTCGATAACATTCCACGGCGATCCTTATGCCGCACAGCTCGACATACAGGCCATCTACTCGCTCAACGCCAACCTGTCGGATCTCGACGAATCGTTTCTTCAGGACAAGGAGCTCAACCGCACCAACGTGCCCGTACACGCGCTTCTCAACGTGGCGGGAGATATGCGCAGCCCCGACATATCATTTGATCTTGAATTCCCGACACTGACCTCCGACACCTACCGCAAGGTCCGATCTATTGTCAGCACCGAAGACATGATGAACCGTCAGATAATCTATCTGCTGGCTCTCAACCGCTTCTATACGCCCGACTACATGAACGCCACCAAGGGCAATGAGTTTGTCTCGGTAGCTTCGTCGACCATATCGTCGCAGCTCAGTTCGATACTCGGACAGCTCAGCGACAACTGGAGCATAGCTCCCAACATACGCTCCGACCGTGGCGACTTCTCCGACGTGGAGGTGGATCTCGCGCTGTCGAGCAATCTGCTCAACAACCGCCTGCTTCTCAACGGCAATTTCGGCTACCGCGACAAAGCCATGAATTCCAATACATTCATAGGCGACTTCGACATAGAGTATCTGCTCAACCGCACCGGCACTCTCCGCCTCAGAGCCTATAACCGCTACAACGACCGGAACTACTATCTGCGGTCGGCGCTGACCACCCAGGGCGTAGGCGTGGTGTTCAAGCGCGACTTCGACAACATGTTTAATTTCCTGCGTCCCAAACGCCACAAACAGACACCGGATCACGCTGGAAAGCACTTATCTGATTCCATCAAAAGTATTTCAGCCGACTCCGTCCCTGTCGACACCCTCACCTCTCACCCCTCAATCACCATCGATCTTCCGGGCGATACCATCACCTTCAGCCCCCGCTGAATCACAATCATCCCTCGGCATGTACGTACCTTATGGCCTTGGAGAAGACAATATGTCATAAGTAACTCGCAAAAATCAACTGTGGCAGCTATGTCAGTGCAAAGACAGTAATTCTCATCAAACAGATCCGGATAAAAATCAAGCGGTGCTTCAACGCTTTACGCAGCATTGAAGCACCGCTTCTTTAAGAGCCACATCAAAGGATGCGATGAAACTCCGGATGACAGGATTTGAGAGCTCGCCGGCCTTTGTAATCCGCCTGGGCATAAAAGCCTCCCCCGGAGGGGATGGGGCCCGCCATCGGACGGCTAAGCTTGTCTCGGCATTTCATTTGTAATTGATGAGTTTCCCAATCTACTTTGATGTGGTATGCCATTAAATGTAATAGTCCGTTGCAGGAACTGTGAAACTCTCTCGCTTCATCTTTATAACGCAAAGTTATATCATCCTGTTCGCATTTCCAAATATTCCATCATGTTTTTTTTCTGATGTTTTTTTGATTGCTCTTGACATTGCCTCACCATGACTTTTGGAGTGCGTTCCTACGAACTTTTGTGCAACCCTGTCCGTTATACTACCCCGAACAATTACATATCAAAACTATACTGTGACTATATGGACAAGAAAAGACTGACCTCTGAAAACGGACGCCCGATAGCCGACAACCAGAATGTAAACACCGCCGGACAGCGCGGCCCGATGACTGCCCACAATCCATGGTATCTTGAAAAGATAGCCCATTTCGACCGGGAAGTGATACCCGAACGTCGTATGCACGCCAAGGGCTCGGGCGCATTCGGCACATTTACAGTGACCGATGACATCACCGCCTATACACGCGCCTCGATATTCTCAGAAGTCGGCAAACAGACGCCCTGCCTGGTGAGATTTTCCACAGTGGCCGGAGAGCGCGGTGCCGCCGACGCCGAACGCGACATACGCGGATTTGCCATGAAATTCTATACCGACGAGGGCAACTGGGACCTCGTGGGCAACAACACCCCGGTGTTTTTCCTGCGCGATCCGCTGAAATTTCCCGATCTGAACCATGCGATAAAACGCGATCCGCGCACAGGGATGCGCAATCCGACAAGCAATTGGGACTTCTGGACACTCCTGCCGGAAGCTCTCCATCAGATCACCATCACGATGTCGCCACGCGGCATACCGGCTTCATTCCGCCACATGCACGGTTTCGGAAGCCACACTTACAGCTTCATCAACAAGGAGGGGAAACGCACGTGGGTAAAATTTCACTTCCGCACACTCCAAGGCATAAAGAATCTGACCGATGAGGAAGCCGAGGCCATCATAGCCAAGGATCGCGAATCACACCAGCGTGATCTTTTCGACGCCATAGAACGCGGAGAATTCCCCCGATGGAAACTGCAGGTGCAGCTGATGACCGAGGATGAGGCCGAACGCTACCACATCAATCCGTTTGATCTCACAAAAGTGTGGTATCACGGAGATTTTCCCCTGAGAGATGTAGGCATACTCGAACTGAACCGCAATCCTGAAAACTTCTTTGCCGAGATCGAGCAGGCCGCCTTCAATCCGGCCAATATAGTCGACGGCATTGGATTCTCCCCCGACAAAATGCTGCAGGGACGACTGTTTTCATACGGCGACGCACAGCGATACCGACTCGGAGTGAACAACAATCTGATACCGGTCAACCGTCCGAAATGCCCCGTTCATTCCTACCATCGCGACGGACAGATGCGCACCGACGGCAACTACGGCGACACTGCAGTCTACGAGCCCAACAGCTTCGGCGAATGGCACGACACACCTTCGCGCAAGGAACCGCCCCTGACGCTGCATGGCGATGCCTACGACTACGACGAGCGTGAACTTGACGACGATTACTACACCCAGCCCGGCAAACTGTGGCGCCTGATGAACGAGGCCGACAAGCAAGCCACCTGCCGGAATACCGCGGCACAGATGAAGGAGGTGCCGCTCTTCATCCGCCAGAGGCACGTGCGCGCCTGCCACAATGCCGATCCGGAATACGGCGCCATGCTCGCGCAGGCGTTAGGCATCAACCTTGATGAAGCGCTTGTGGCCGAGGATCCCGCCAAACCGTCGTGGGACAAACGCAGTGCATGCCACCGGCAGAAACCTGAAGGGTAATAGCGACTGAATGCACGCTCCATAGCTATTCCAATTCAACGTCATATATATACCATCCCGCATCAGCCGGAGGCTTCAAGCCCGGCGATGCGGGATAACTGCTTATTCACCCGGCGGTCGGTTTTGCTTCCATGAAAAAAAAATGAATAGTGTGTAACTTTTACTGCATGCATTGCGTCTAATAGGCGTAATCATTAAAAAAGACAAAACACAAGGCAACACCATCGCAATGATAATCGGACTAAAAGACATCAACAAGACCTATCCCGGCGCAGTGCCTCTGCACGTGCTGAAAGGCATCAATCTCGAAATAGACAAAGGTGAGCTGGTGTCGATCATGGGAGCGTCAGGCTCTGGCAAATCGACACTGCTCAACATACTCGGCATACTCGATACATACGACACCGGCGAATATCATCTCGACGGAGTTTTAATAAAAAACCTGAGCGAGAACCGAGCCGCCGAACTGCGCAACCGCATGATAGGCTTCGTGTTCCAGTCGTTCAACCTCATCGGCTATAAAAACGCTCTTGAAAACGTGGCTCTTCCGCTTTTCTATCAGGGAGTGAGCCGCAAAAAACGCAATGCCATGGCGATGGAACAGCTCGAACGCATGGGGCTTGCCGACCGGGCACATCATCTTCCGGGCGAACTGTCGGGCGGACAGAAACAGCGCGTGGCCATAGCCCGGTCGCTCATCACGAATCCGTCGATAATACTTGCCGACGAGCCTACGGGCGCCCTCGACTCAAAGACGTCGAAAGACGTGATGCAGGTGTTCCGCGACCTCAACTCCGAAGGGATGACCATCGTGATCGTAACCCACGACCCCGGTGTCGGTCAGGCAACCGGCCGCGTCATACGCATAGCCGACGGCATAATCCAACCTTCATAAACACGCTTCCGAGATGTTGGATCTTATCAGAGAAATAGGCCAGGCCATGCGCAACAACAAACTGCGCACATTCCTGACCGGATTTGCAGTGACATGGGGCATATTCATGCTCATCATACTGCTCGGTATGGCAAGAGGCGTGACCAACTCCTTTGCCGAACGTACTTCGGGCGACCGTTCGAAACGCCTAAACGTTTACTCGGGCGTCACATCCAAGCCCTACAAAGGTTTCAAAGAGGGCAGATGGATCACCCCTGATGTCGACGACATAGAGCGTCTTAAAGCCGACAATCCCGACCTGGTTGAAAGTGTCGCCTCATATAAATATCTTGGCTCCACGGATATAGCCTCGGTCACCGACCACATATCGAAATCGCCCGAAGGGGTGTATCCGGCCGAGCAGGAGATGTATCGGATACCGATGCTCTACGGACGCTTTATAAACGACGCCGACCTGCGCTCGCTGCGCAAAGTGATGGTGATAGGCACCGATGACGCCAAGACACTTTTCGGCGATGCTGAAAAAGCTGTCGGACAGCGGGTCAACGCATTCGGCCTGTCATGGCTTGTGACCGGCGTCTACGACCATGAATGGCTCAGCGACGTGTACATCCCGTTCACTACAGCCATGGCCATCGGAGGCACCGACGGCAAGGTAAGCAACCTTCAGGTGAAACTCAAGGGCATGAAGACAATGGAGGATGCCGACCGTGCCACGTCAGAGGTGCGCCGCAGTCTGGCGCGCGCCCACGACTACGACGAGAGCGACGAATCAGCACTATACATGCACAACCGCTTCAGCTCCTATCTACGCGAAAGCCAGAGCTTCTCGATCCTCAACATGTCGATATGGATCATAGGCATCTTCACCCTTCTGAGCGGCATCGTGGGTGTGAGCAACATAATGTTTGTCAGCGTGCGTGAGCGCACCCATGAGATAGGCATACGCCGCGCCATCGGCGCCAAACCCCGCTCGGTGCTGCTGCAGGTGGTGCTCGAGAGCGTCGCCATCACCGCCTTGTTCGGCTACATAGGTGTGTTTTTGGGGATGACAGTGATGCAGCTTGTAGACATGGCTTTCGGTTCGAGCGACTTCATGCGCAACCCCACTATCGACATCAGCATAGCTATTGAAGTGACTATAGTGCTTGTGATGGCCGGCGCGCTTGCCGGACTGTTTCCGGCGCTGAAAGCGACCAAAGTCAAACCGGTGGAAGCCTTAAGAGATGAATGACACATTATGAAAAATCCGATATTCGACATAGAGAACTGGCGCGAGATAGGCGCCACGCTCGCCCGCAACAAGACACGCACATTCCTGACCGCATTCGGCATTTTCTGGGGCACTGCCATGCTTGCCATGCTCTGGGGCGGCGCCGGTGGCCTGAAAGGCCTGCTGATGCGCAACCTCAACGGTTTCGACACCAATATGGGCGTGATATTCCCCGGCCGCACCACCATCAGCTACAAAGGATTCAACAAGGGCATGAGATGGGACATGACCGAGAGCGACCTGGCCAACATACGCCGGCTCGCCAAAGGGATCAAAGCATCGTCGGGTGTGCTCAACAACGGCGGCACCGTGGCCTACGGAACCAAGCAGAAGTCGTCGAACGTCACCGGTGTGGAATCTGACTATTTCAAGATCATGACCCCGGTGATATACAGCGGCCGGCTGCTCAACGAAAGCGACACCTACGGACTGCGTAAAGTGGCTCTGATCGGACGCAATCTCGCCAACGAACTGTTCGGCACCTCGGATCCTCTCGGACGGTATATCAACGTCAAAGGGGTCTACTTTCAGGTTGTGGGAGTGATCGGACAGATGTCGGAAGCCTCCATAGGCACACGTCTTGACGATTCGGTGATACTCCCCAACACCACAATGATACGCGCGTTCAATCTCGGCAATTCAGTCGGATTCTTCGCGTTCACCGTCAACGACGGCATGGATCCGGCCGACGTGCTCCCCGCCATAAAACGCGCCATACGCATCAGTCATCCCATCCACCCCGACGACACTCCCGCTCTGGGCATGATGAATCTGGCCGAGCAGTTCAGGATGGTCAACAATCTGTTTCTCGGCGTGAGCATTCTCTCCCTGTTTGTGGGTGCCGGCACTCTCATAGCCGGAATAATCGGCGTGGGCAACATCATGTGGATCATTGTCAAGGAGCGCACGCAGGAGATAGGCATACGCCGCGCCATCGGCGCCAAACCCCGCGACATAATCATACAGGTGCTTTCCGAAGGCCTCGTGCTCACGGCCATATCAGGCATTGCCGGAATATGCTTCGCCACGATGGTGCTGTTCGGCGTCGACTACGCCACCTACGACCCGACGCTCGGAAGCGCCAACTTCCAGCTCCACTTCTCACATGCGATGACCATAATGACGGTGTTCCTGATCCTGGGCACGTGCGCCGGACTCATCCCGTCGATAAAGGCCATGCGTATAAAACCGATCGAAGCCATGCGCGACAGATAGTCAATGCCTGACTTATCAGCAACATAAAATGATAATAAAACTATAAACGACAAGATATGAAAAAGTTTTTCAAGATTGTGCTATGGGTAGTGATAGCCATTGTTTTCATAGGCACATTTGTATTTCTCTTCCTCAACTCCAAGCCTAAGGTGACCACTTACGCGCTCGTAAGTCCGACCGACACGAGTATCGAACGCACAACGGTGCTTACCGGAAAGATCGAGCCTCGCGACGAGATCGACATAAAACCGCAGATATCGGGCATTATAAGCGAAATCAACGTGGAACCGGGCGACATGGTGCATGCCGGCGACGTGATAGCCCGCATCAAGGTGATACCCGAAGCATCATCGCTCAGCTCCGCCCAGTCGAGAGTGGAGAACGCCAAGATAGCTCTCGAAGACGCCACCGCCAAATATGAGCGCAACAAGACTCTTTTTGACAAGAAAATAATATCGCGCGAGGAGTTCGAAACCTCTGAAACCAGCTGGAAACAGGCCGCACGCGAAGTGGATGCCGCCAACGACGCCTACATGATCGTGCGCGACGGTGTGTCTAAATACAACGCATCGGAGAGCAACACTATGGTCAGAGCCACCATAGACGGACTGATACTTGACGTGCCGGTCAAGGTGGGATCATCCGTGATCCAGGCCAACACATTCAACGACGGAACCACCGTAGCCACCATTGCCGACATGAACAATCTGATATTCAAAGGCAAGGTCGACGAAACCGAAGTAGGGCTTCTCGCAGTGGGAATGCCTATGACCATCGCCGTTGGCGCCCTTCCCGAACTGTCGCCCAAAGCTGTAATCGAATACATCGCCCCGAAAGGAGTGGAGGAGAACGGAGCCAACACCTTTGAGATCAAAGCCGCGCTCGACATTGACAGCGTCAGCGGTCTGCGCGCCGGCTACAGCGCCAACGCCACCGTCATCCTGAGCCGACTCGACAAAGTGCTGACCGTGCCTGAAGGCGTAGTGGAGTTTGCCGGTGACAGCACATTTGTCTACGTGCTTACCGACAGCACTTCGGGTCAGCAGTTCGAACGCCGCCCGATAATGACCGGATCGTCCGACGGCATCAACATAGAGGTGAAAGAGGGCATAGACAGTCTTGTGAAAGTGCGCGGCGACGCCATAAAAGACTGACCAGTAGGCTGAATTATTATGTGTGTATGATCCCGACAATGACATCAGCATTATGAAACTTTCGAAATCAATACTGACCGCAATAACACTGGCGACCGCGCTGACAGCCGGTGCCGAAACATGGAGTCTCGACAGCTGCATCAGCTACGCCATAGCCCACAACCTCACGGTGAAAAGCCGGCAGATAAGCGCCGAGCAGGGTGAACTGGGTGTGACCGAAGCCAAGGACCGCTTCCTGCCGCAGGTGCAGGCAGGAGCCAACCAATCGTGGGGATTCGGACGCTCGCTCACAGCAGAGAACACCTACGCGAGCCGTAACACGTCCAATTTCGGCTGGAACGTGGGGCTGAGTCTGCCCCTCTTCCAAGGACTGCGCAATGTAAGAAATCTCGACTATGCACGCTCGTCGATGGTGCAGACTCTCGAACAGCTCGAAGAGACCAAGGACGACATCACGCTCAATGTCATAGCCCAGTATCTTCAGGCGCTCTACTGCCGTGAGCTCCACGGTGTGGCTCTCGAACAGGTACGTCTGTCGAAAGTGGAGCTTGAGCGGCGCAAGGAGCTGCTTGCAGCCGGCAAGATACCCGAAGTGGATCTTCTGCAGGCCGAGTCGCAGCTCGCTCAGGACGAAGTGTCGGCCGTGACTGCGCTCAACAATCTTGACATAGCCATGCTCGACCTCGCGCAGCTGCTTGAACTTCCCTCGACCGACGGATTCGACATTGCCCCGCTCACCACGGATCCGGTCGATGACCGGCTCCCCTCGCCCACCGAAGTGTATGAATCGGCGCTGCGCATCAACCATTCCATAGCAGCCGCACGCGCAGGAGTGGAAGCCTCAGGCAAGTATGTGAAGGTGGCGCAGAGCGGGTGGCTTCCGTCGCTGTCGTTCAGCGCCGGCATAGGCAGCAGCTACTACAAGACATCAGGTTACGTCAACGAAAATTTCGGAGCACAGATGCGCCACAACCTGAGCAAATCGCTCGGATTCTCACTGAGCATCCCTATCTTCGACGGCTTCTCGACCCGCAATTCGGTGCGCCGCGCACGCCTGCAGGAGATCTCCGCACGCCTGCAGCTCAGCGACAGCCGCAACCGCCTGCTTAAGAACATCACCCAGGCCCATACCCAGGCCATAGCAGCCGACAAACGCCGCGAAGCAAGCCGCACGGCCGAAACATCGACACACGCCGCTCTGGAGGCCATTCGCGAAAAATACAATTACGGCAAGGCCAACGCCACCGAATTCGAACAGGCCAAGACCGCCTATATACGCGCCGTAAGCGACGCCGTGCAGGCCAAATACGAATCGGTATTGCGCCGACGCATACTACGCTTCTACTCAACGGGTCAACGCTACTGATCCACCGCGCTAACAAACGTTAACGAGGCCGCGGATCGCCATATCGGCGCCGCGGCCTCAATTTATTGCATATTGCTACCAAACAGTAGTTTTTTAACGTAATTTGCTTTGTTTTCGCAAGCAAAATCGGCGATTTACTTAAAATAAAGTTAAAAGAGGCGATATTTCTTGCAGTTTTTCTTGGACAAACAGCGAAAACCCATTAAATTTGCAACGTGTTTTTCATGGTATTAGATTTAAGGTTAACAAAGATTGATTGTCGCGATGACAATCAATTTTTTTTATGGCCGTCCAATCGGATTCCTGCACAAATGCATGGCCGCATCATGTAGACCATCATGCCGACTATCATGCAGCCCGAAACATTACATGATCTATCGGCAAACATTTGACCGCCGAGCGATGTTAATAGGTCATAATACAAACACACTCCATAAACAACAGATATGAAACGCCGTCTATCGCCAAGGAGAATATTATGCATGATCATCGTAGCACTCGTGGCAGTGAGCGCAGGAGGATGCGGCACCATACGCACACACTGGGGTATGGAACATGACTACCGCTATGACTTCGATGATGACGGACATCATCACAAAAAACACAAGAAACACCACAAGAAGTATAAGAAATACTATAAACGCCACCACCATCACGACGACGATGATGACTGAAGAGGCGGCTGATGAACCCAATGCGGCAGAGATGATTCTGCCAGCCATGCCGCCGGCACCATACATTTCATCCGGGAGACCGTTTCAGCTATAAAAATCATCCACAATCCACCATAAACATGAACACATCACGCCCGTTCACATTCGACCGTGTGGTCAGAATACTGGCCGGTCTGGCAATGCTTGCCGGCGCGGTGTGGATGATCAACAAGCTGCGCAACGTGCTGCTGCCATTCTGCCTGGCCTGCCTGATAGCCTATCTGCTCGAACCGCTTGTGGAACTTCACCGGCGTCGGCTTCGGCTCAAGGGACGTGTCATTGCCGTAGCGCTGACGCTTCTTGAGGTGACGGTCGTGATAGGCCTTCTGTGGTATTTTATCATGCCGTCGGTGTTAAGTGAGATAGACCAGATCGGCGAACTGATCAAAAACAGTCAGACGAGCAACGTGGCCGTACCGTTTGTTCCCGAGAATATCGCCGGTCCGCTGCGGAGATGGATCAGTTCGATCGACATGACCGACATACTCAAAAGCATCCAGATGGAGTCGTTGCTGAGTTCGGGGACAACATTCATAGCGTCGACAATCGACTTTCTGCTCCACACTCTCGAATGGCTTCTGACATTCATCTATGTGATCTTCATAATGATCGATTACAACTCACTCATGTCGGGTTTCAGGATGCTCGTGCCGAAACGCTACCGCAGCGTGGCCTATAAAGTGTGCGACGACATAAAGGACAGCATGAACCGCTACTTCCGCAGTCAGGCGCTGATAGCTCTGTGTGCGGCTGTGTTCTATTGCATAGGCTTCTCCATAGTAGGCATACCGCTTGCGATAGTCCTCGGGATTCTGGTCGGAGTTCTTTACCTGATACCCTATTTCCAGTATATCACTCTGATTCCGGTGGCACTTGTATGTCTGATCGATTCCATGACCGGCACAGCCCAGTTCTGGCCCGAATTAGGCCAGTGCATACTGGTGTATGTGGTCAGCCAATGCATCTGCGACTACGTGCTGACGCCCAAAATCATGGGTCATGCCATGGGGCTGAATCCGGCCATCATACTGCTGTCGCTGTCGGTGTGGGGATCGCTGATGGGGATCATCGGCATGATAATAGCCTTGCCGATGACCACCCTGCTGCTGGCCTACTATCACGAATATGTGGTTGGCGACCGGCCGGCAAAAACCGACGCCTCCCGCACCATCCATGACCACGGCACACAGGCCGGCTCATGAACCAGATGCAGGAGGCGCAGACGGACATTGACGCCCGCAGACGTATCTTACCGTATGCCCAGACGCTTACGCAATGCCACAGGAAGAGCGTCCTTATGAAGCATCACGTATATAGTCTTGGCACGTACAAACGACTCCGACATGTTGAGATATCCTCCGAATCCGTTGCGGTCGGTACCCCAGGAGTTTTTGGTGACATAGTATTTCGTGCCGTTCTGATCCTTGGCCAGACCGGTCAGATGCATCAGATGGTCATCGGTAGTGACAAATGACTCGAAACCCTCCTGACGCACTTCGGGGGTGACAACAATCTCGAGATAGGGACGGCTGAAAGTCATCACCGAGTCAAGACGCTGAGCCTCCGTCAGCGGCGCGAACACAGCCGAATCGGCGGCGGAATAACGCGACAGATCCCTGACATCAGGGTTTATGGCGACTCCATTGGCAAACCGGAATCCGCGTTCGCTCACATCGCCGTCCCAGCACACCGAGTAACCGCTGCGCAGAGCACCGTCGATGACATCCATCAGTTCGTCGAGAGGCAGATTGTACTGCCGGGCGTGCTCCCAGTTGTCGGGCACCTCCAGCTCGAAGGCCTCATAGTAGGGATGATGCGTGAACGATGTAAGCTCGACATAATCGGAGGTGTTAATGCCCAGCGACTCGGCGAACGACTTTGGCGTATATGTCTTGCCACGGTAGGTGAATGTTTCGGGCAACGGTCCGAGATATGTATCGAGCACGCTCTTGACCATCGCATCGTATTGCGGCGAACGCTTTTTGGCCTTAAGCGCCACTCCGGCCACAGCCTCAAGCATGGCCATCATCTCGCCGTGGTTGTGGCGCGGCGAATCATAGTTGATACCTGAATACACCTCTTCGGGCACTATGCCTACCTGATTGTAGGCATTGAGGAATGTGTGGCTGAGCGATCCCTGTCCGATATTGCCGCGTCCACGACGCAGATAATTATCGTTCAGCTGATTGATGAGTTTCTGACGGACGATGAACATTTCCGACAGATCATGCTCGCCCTTACCCTTGCGCAGAAGCTCCGATTCGAGGAAAGAAGCAGTGGCGAAGCACCAGCATGTGCCGCTCGAAGCCTGATTTTTCACGGGAGTGACAGCCACCGAATCGGTGACAGTGAAGTCGTAGGTCTGCGCCGACACCGACATGGCCAGCAGCAGCGAAATGAAAGAAACGGCGTGTTTCATTATCTTCAACGTTTTGTGTTATTTCCAAATCAGAATCCACGGGCGAAACGGCTCCAGAAGCGTAGTCCAAGTTCGGTCCACCGCTGCATTGCAGCCCCGGCGAAGTCGGCCGTATAGCCGGTGAGGAACCGCGATGCGGCGTCAGCTCCCTCCGCCTCAAGAATCTGAGCGTAGCGGCTTTCGACGTAAGGCATTTCGGCAAGGCCTTTGTCGGTGAAGTGACGGCGTGCATCGTTCATCTCGCCGCGAGTGTCGCCCCACCTCACAGTAGCGAGCTTATTGGCGCGGCGGAAC
Organism: Paramuribaculum intestinale; assembly: GCF_003024925.1. Lineage (GTDB taxonomy): Bacteria > Bacteroidota > Bacteroidia > Bacteroidales > Muribaculaceae > Paramuribaculum > Paramuribaculum intestinale. The sequence continues at coordinate 2,551 of NZ_PUED01000017.1, read as the reverse complement.
GGCCATACGGCAGCGTTCTCGTCGTAGCGTAGCTGTCCGTCGACCTTGAACGCATCAGGAAGGTCGGATGTTCCGGCAAACACCGGTATGCGCGGACTCTGCCCCGGATTGTCGAATGCCACCCAGGCCACGCCGCCAACTGCATCGGGAAGCCATCCGCGGCACTGTATGACGGTGGAATACGCACACTGCGGCACCGACACATTGCGCACGTTGACCACCGTCGAATCCTTCACGGCATTGAACAGCTGCATCATGTCGCGTCCCATCCACGGGTTGGCCACAGGGCTTACGACGGTATCAGTTTCTCCGGTCGCACGATTCTTGCGTGCGACCTTGAGATTGCGTGTCATATCAAACGGAGTCCCCTCGTAGGTTGAAGCCAGCAGTTCCATGACAAGCTGCGGCGACACAAGGCTGTCGGGCTTTACGCTTATCGGGAGTTCCTCGGCATCGTAGTCGAGGCGGAGTGAAGGTGCCAGACGGTCGAGAATAAAATATTCGCGCACGCTGAACGATTTAGGCTCTCCGAAATAGTTGCCTCCGGCATAGGCTTTCCAGAAACGGAACGGCTCTTTGCCGTCCCAGAATCCCATACGCCGGGCCACATCGTAGACATTGTCCGAGGCCATGCAGTTGGCCGTATCGGCAGGATTGATGGCGGAGATACGGGGAATGTTGGCCGACACTCCGACATGATCGTCGGGGATGCGCACGGCCGCCCATACGCCTCCGATAGAATCGGGTCCCTCGCCGAAGATCTCGAACTGCCACACCTCGCGCGGATCGGCTATGGTCAGACATTCGCCCGAATCACCATAGCCATAACGCTTGACGAGCTGTCCCATCAGACTGATGGCCTCGCGCGCGGTGACACAGCGCTGCAATGCCAGTCTCTGCAGCTCCTCTATGCGGAAGAGTCCCCGCGGGTTTTCAAGCTCGCGGCGTCCGGAAATGGTGGTTTCGCCCATAGCGAGCTGACGCTCATTAAGGCACGGATATGCAGTGTTGAGGAAAGCATAGGTGTGGGCCGGCTGCGGTATGGTGTCGAGCACGCGTATTCCGCGCGCTCCTGTCGAATGATCGGTGTGCATCCGTCCGCTGACCACCGTCACCGTCGTATCGCGCTCATAACGGGCAGCAGGCACTATATCCATCCATGTGCGGTAGTTGCCGTCGCAAGTGTGGGATGTTATTACCGATCCGTCGGCAGAGGCCTTGCGGCCTACCATTATGCTGGTGCAGCTCACACGGTCGGGCAACGGTTCTTCAGCGGCAGCCGTGGCCGCGGTATATGCAAGCAGAAGCGATAATGATAATGAGATAAGGTGATAATGTTTCATTGGCTTGTGTATTTTGCTGTGTATGCGTCGAAATAAGGATAGGTCACGTCCCATAGATAGAGCGCTTGCGGAGGCATGGAGGTGCCGGCGGCACATCGGTCGCGGGCCTCGACCACGCGGGCAAATCCGTCGAGCGATAGTTTGCCGCGCCCCACTTCCACAAGCGTTCCGACCACAGCGCGCACCATATTGCGCAGAAACCGGTCGGCCGTGATCTCGAAAGCCCATCCGCCGGGGATGCCTTCGACCGGTGTCCAGCGGGCGTGACTCACACGGCATATCGTAGTGCGGGCATCAGAATGAAGTTTGGCGAACGAAGCGAAATCGCTGACCTCGGTCAGCATGGCGGCCGCCGCGTTCATGGCCTCGAAGTCAAGACGCGGCCCGCACTGCCATGCGAGCCAGTGGAAAAATGGATTCTTGCGTTCGAGGGCATAATAACGATATGTGCGCGACGTGGCGTCGAAGCGGGCATGGGCGTCGGGATGCACAGGCGTCAGCGAATGTATCGCGATATCGGGACCGCACAGAGCGTTGAGCCCACGCAACAAAGCGTCGGCGGCAGGAGCGCTTTCGGGCAGATCGGCGTGCGCCACCATCATGCGGGCATTGACTCCGGCATCGGTGCGTCCGGCTCCGACAACAGCCACCCTGTGTCCGGTCAGCTTCGACAGAGACTCCTCTATGACCTGCTGCACACTGACCGCTCCCGGCTGCACCTGCCATCCATGGAATGGCGCGCCGCGATAGGAGAGCGTCAGGAAACAGCGCGCTGACGCCGGATCATTCCTTGTCGAGATAGGTGTATCCATAAAGGCCCGAACGGTAATTGCTTAGGAATTCGCGACCCTCCTCGGGCGTGATCTTGCCGGCCCGCATCGACATAGACACCCACGTTTCGACATTGCGCACCAGTTTTTTGGGATTGTAGGCCACATAGTCGAGCACATCGGCCACGGTTTCACCGTCGATCACACGGTCGATCTCATAACGGTCGCGGTGAACGCTTATGTGCACCGCGTTGGTGTCGCCGAAGAGATTGTGGAGGTCGCCAAGTATCTCCTGATATGCTCCCGCCAGGAACACTCCTATATAATAGTGCTCGCCATCCTTCACGGGATGCACGGGGAGCGAGCTTACGGTGCCGTGGGGACTGATGAAGTTGGCTATCTTGCCGTCGGAATCGCAGGTGATATCCTGTATGGTGC
>NZ_PUED01000169.1 GCF_003024925.1 Paramuribaculum intestinale | reverse complement strand
CCGCTGGAAGTTGCCCCCGTCCTCTTATGCCGCAGTAACTATCGGAAATAAACACCTTATCCCAAATCGGGCGAAGGGTCAAAAGCATGGCGCGGTGTATTATCTTATCGGGAAATTCGGGAACTATGGTAAGAAGCCGTTCCTTCCCGTCATTGATGGTTACGTTGTAAGTTGGCGACGGTTGGAACTCGTCGCGTTCAAGCAAAGAACAAATTACCCCCGTGTTTTCGGGCTTGTATTTGTCCGACATCCGGGCGGCGCGGTCTATATTCTCCACGCTGCTAAATTCGCCGTATATGTTTCCGCGTCGTTTCACTTCTTTTTGCTTTGCTGATTCTATGGCGTTCTTCGGCGGGTAGCCTACCAAAAGCCGTTAAATAATTACTATTTTTCGCCTTTGCGGGCGGGGTCTTTGCCTTTTTAGTATCGTGTCTTAACCCTGTGGGGCTAAGTGTATCAGTAATTCCGGGAGCCGATGTTCGCATTCGTATTCGTAGCCGCGTTGTTCGTATTCGCGTTCGCAAGCCCGGCATTCGCGCCGTTGTGCGCATTACCGCCGAACAAAACGCCCGAAGGCAAACAACCCAATTCGTTTTATTCAAAGTAGTAGCGCGTTCCCGAAGCCCTCATAGTGACTTTTCGCGGGAAGGCGTTACGCTTCTTAATCTCACGAAGCACATACTTTATTTCGGTGGAATTGGTAAAGAACTTTTCCACTTGCCCCGCCTTGTCGGGGCTGTTGTCCGGGTGCTTTATCTTCACTAAGAAGCGTTCCGCCCCGAACTTGGTCTTAACTCCGTCGATGAAGTCAAGCACGAAGAAGGAAAGGTTAATTAACTTCTGCTGCGTGGTTTCGTGGCAGTTGAAGTGCTTGTCATTCTCGTCCTGTGGAATATTCAGGAAGGCGAGGGTTCCGTCGTCGTGTCCGGGGTTCGTTTGAGTATCCATATTTTTGTTTTTTATTGACCCCAACCGCCGAATAAACGGTACGCGGCGGTTGGGGCGGGTTATTGTGTTTTTGTAGGTCGTGGGGGCGTGGTCGTGCTACGCGGCGGGTATAAAGCAAAGCCGGGAGCCGAGGTTCGCACCCGTATTCGTAGCCGCGTAGGTCGTAATCGCGTGCGCCAGCCCGGCAGCCGCGCCGTCGGCCGCATTACCGCCGAACAAAACGCCCCTCATAGCCACGCCGGAAGCGGGTATAGAAGTATAGAAGTAGTCCGAGAAGTAGGTCGTAGAACCGCCGCCAACCTCTCGCGGCATATTCTCGCCGAACTCTCCGGCAAGTATGGCCTTAACGTAGCCTTCCTTTCGGAGAAGGTCGCCCCGGTACTCGTAGCCGTTATAGCTGCTGTCTTGGAACTGAGCCGGGTCGTTGCAAACGTAGAACTTCGACAGCCCGCCGTCCGCGTCGCTCTGTATCTCACACTTACAGCCGTCCGTCCAGCTCCAAATATGCCCAAAGGGGTTTTCTAACCCTCGGTAACTTGGAACCTGTACGACTAAGGGGGTAGCGTCGTATTCGGTGGGCATTGTGAACTCTACCACGCCCGTAGCGTTGCCGAGGCTGTTGGTATAGCCACACGGCACGAAGGGATAATAGCTGTTAAAGGTGTTCCACTTCGTACTATTAAGCGTTGTTACGCCTGCGCCGAGTCCGCCCTGCTTGTAGCCGTTTGCGTCGGGCTGCGCATTAAATGCCGCTTGACAATTAAGGTTGGCGTATTCAATGACGAACAGCCAATAGGTTGTAAGCTGCGCGGCGTATAGGTCGCAGTTCCACCCTTTGCCGTTAAGCCCGGCTTCGCCACGGTTGCGGGCGTAGTTGCGGAAGTTGGTAAGGGAAATTTGTGTAGCCGGAAGTCCGAGAAGGCTGCGGTATGTTCCATCCCACGCGGTGTTATTGTTTCCACCACGGAAGGCGGCGGTAGCGTTGACGACGGAAGCCAATTTAGGCGTAGCCGTAACGGTGCGGTCTACGGTGGCTTCGTAGGCACTGCGGTACATTAAGGGGATTTCGTGGAAGCCGGGTAACGGGTATTCGGAAATAAGGGCTACTAAGTCCGTGCCGTCGAACTCAAACTTTCGGTAATGGCGGGGAATTTCAACCATTACTTGCCCGTCCGCCCCGGTAAGGTTGGCGGCGGCTCCGTTGTCGCGCTTGGTGCTGTCGGTAGCGTGAAGGTAGTAGGCTACCGTTCCGTTGTCACGAAGCACACAACGGCGCATTTTGGACTGAATAGGCAGCGAAACGTGAAGTTCCGGGCGGCCCACTCTCTCCAACGTGGTAGCGGCTACGGTCGTCTTGATTTTAACGCCGTAGTAATAATCGTAAGGGAAGGCGGGCTTAGTGTTGCCCGCTGCTATGATTAAACCCATATTCGTATGTTGTTTTAATAGCCCCAAAGAAGGGCGGTTTTTTGACTTGTTGATTTTATCTCGCGGACTATTTCGGGGTTCCACCCTGTTTCAAAGCGCGTGGCTATAAACTCGCCTTCGGGCATTCCCCAAAGGTTCACTTCAAGCACTACCGCCGCTTCTCCGTCGTTCTTGACGCAAAAGGGGGTGCCTTTTCGGAAACTGCCGCCGTCGAAGTTGACCGGGCCAATTACCGAAACTTGTACGCTTACTTGGTCGCCGTTCCTGTTTGTCATATAGGGTCGTTTTAAGTTGGTGCAAATTTACTTTATAATCGTATCAATTTAATACGTCGCTAAATATCCGTGAAGTGTTTGTTATCCCGCCCGCCGTGTAGGACGGGGTAACAAAGCACTATATAGCGGCGTGTTTCAGTCGGTTAACTTATATGACTAAGCCAATAAGCGTAATAGTTGCTACTTCCGTCCCAAACTAACATAAATTCGGCGGTGTCGCCCTTAGCCATATTCATTTTACCTGTTTCGTTGCCGCCGTTTTGGTTTAGTCGGTATGGGTAACTATTACTATTCATCGGGTACGTTGTGGCTCCGGCGCTGCTCTTGCCCGTTACGAAGGTATTACGCCCGGTAATGTAGCCTGTCTTTGTGCTTGTGCTATCGACAATAATAGTAAAGCGGACGGCAAAAGGGGTACTACTGCCAATTCCTAACGCGGTGGCTATGGATCCACGCGAAGGGAAGCCAATCCCGGCGTTATCGTAAATGAACTTCGCTTTAATGCGGAACATTGTAGGCGAGGTTAACTCGCCCGGAATATGGCAATTGTTGGTAGATGGTGTTATTGTCGCAAGTCCGTAACTTTCTATATAGCTATCCGAAACTATTGCCCCGGTCGCTTTTATTGCGAGGTTGGTTGTTGCTCCTGTTACGCTAATAAGAAGGCCGTAGTTCGTACCCCATGAGTTTGGCGTTGAATTAGTAAAACGTCCTACGCCTACCATTCCGACGGACGCGGGCAATACGTTGGCACCAATCGAAGCCCAGCAGTAAGTGTTAGCGAATTTTATAAAATCGCCATACAGGGATAGGCCACTCCCCGAAGAAGCCGTACTACTTGAAGCCGTGCCAATTCGTCCGCTTCCAATCTCAAAGCCGCCAATAGTGCCGGAATTGGCGTTAATGGTTCCCGTGATTGTTCCCTTGGTGGCTACAAAACTACCGTCTTGAAGGACGCGGAAGGGAGCGGTAAAGCGATTCGCCTTACTTGCTCCGGCCCAAATCCTCACCTTTCGGGCTTCGGTTTCGTTAGCTGCTTCGTTCTCGCCGCCCGTTATTCCGGCTACAATACTTTGGGAATTTCCGTTAGCAAGCTGCACCGTCCCGGCTGTAATTATACCCCGGTCGATGGTTACTTGGGTATTGTCGTAAAAGGTGGCTTCCGCCCAATCGTTCACGTTAAAGCCGGAAGCGCGGGCGGTAACACAACGGTAGAGGTCTTTCCGGGCTACTCCTGTGCTATCCGTCCACGAGCGTAGCCAAAGGTCGCCTACGTCGTAAGGGCCGTAAGGCTGTGCTACGAATACTTGCCGCTTGCGGTCGGCTGTGTCCTGTACGTCGGCAATGTCATAATAGTTGCCGTCGCTGCCTACGAAGCGAATAACGCCGCCTATCTCGTCGTTATCCAAATCGAAGTAGCACTTACCGCCGCCGCTGCTCTCAATTCGTCCGGTACGAAGGAAACGCCCGTTTATTGTGGAACTGCCGTAAGTAAGGCTTACCAATCGGCCGGGGTTCTTGCCGCCCGCGTCGGTTACGACGCTGTTAAGCACTCCGACGAGGAAGTTATAGTACCCTGCTTCCTGTTCTACGGTTATAGCACTTTCCGAAAGGATAATAGTACCGTCCCCCGCTGCTGTGGAACAACGGGCGTAAATGTAATAGGCTGTTGCGGGTTTAAGGTTGGTATAGGTCGCCGTAGTCAGTACCCACTGCCTAATATTTTCTTCTATGGCGTAATGGGCCAACCGGCCGCCGGAAATGTATAGCGCGTTTGGATCCTTGTTGTAGTTCGGTTGGAAGGTTACGTTTAACAGCGTGAACTGCGTAGACTTCGCGCCAACGCTTAACATCTGCGTTTCAATGGAAAGGGGCTTTATTTTCTCGCTGTAATAGTCGCCTTCCGGGTCGAATACCATGTTTAACAACTCTTGCGTAGCCATCCAACGTCGCCGCGCCCTTGTGGGGTCGGCTAACTTGTTGATGTTTATCACGTCGTTAATGTCGTCTATCTCGTTCAATACGCGGACGGTAGTAGACTTCGTAACGGTGTCGCTCAGGGTTATTTCGTAGGTATGCCGCTTCAATAGGTTGCGTTCTATCCTCACTATGCGGACAGCCTTGTTAATGCCTAATTCTTCGTCCTTGACGTTAATGTAGTCGCCAACGTGGAAAATTTCGGCTTCCACCTCTTGCCCGAAGGTCTTTATAAGGAAGTCTTCGGAAAGGGTAAGTTTATAACTTACTTGGGGCTGTGTCATGGCCGGGAAGTCCTTCTTTGCGGCTTCCGCTAACTTGTTTTCGGCGGCGGTAATATAACTTTCGGGCAGTTGTATCTCGGTAATTATATAC
>NZ_PUED01000168.1 GCF_003024925.1 Paramuribaculum intestinale | reverse complement strand
TATGCGCCAGGGGTAAACCCTGCGGCGCGGCTGCCGGGCTTGCGAGCGCGTCTGCGATCCGCGCGGCTTCGGATCCGGCTGCGTACTCCGGCTCCCGGCTTTGCTTCCACGACAGCGACATCGCCGCCTACGCGGGCGACACGTTCCGCGACCTTTACGCCCAAATCTTAGTAGAAAAATTCTAACCCCATACCCGAAATGACAAAGAAAGAATTAGCCGCCAAAGTTGCGGCAGCTTGCAACGGAACGGAAGCCCACGGCACACCCGCCGCCGTGGTGGAAGAAGTAATTACAGCCACCCTCGGCGTAATTAAGGACGTGGTTTATTGTGGCGGGGAAGTAACCCTCCGGGGCTTCGGTACCTTCGGACACAAGAACCGAAAAGCCAAGACCGCCCGAAACATCAGCACAGGCGAACCCGTCCACGTCCCGGCGCGGAAAGTGGTAAGTTTCAAACCCGCCGCAGACTTCAACGTAGCACAGGACTAAGTTATGGAAGCACAGGAAAGAACCGAAACCCGGAAGGACGAAATACGCTACCGCACCGACGACCAACGCCGGATGGTTGGCAAATTCCTCGCTTCCCGCGTCGTCAAGACGTGGAAGGAAGACTTTGCCGACCAAGACACCGGGGAAATAATAACGGTGGAGCGTAACGACATCCTTTTTGAGAAGGGCAAGTACATAGACGAAGACACCGCGATAAGCATCGCCTTCCACATTCAATGCGGCGATATTGCCGACGTGGAAGTAAGTAACCAACGCCGATTAGCCCAACCCTCAAAGGACTACGTTTTACGCCCCTACAAGGCTACCGCCGTGGTAGGAAACAAGCGTAAGAGTTTCATCTTACAGGCGCAGAGCGCGACCGCCGCTATTGAAGTAGTCACGGACTACATAGAACTTAACTTTACTTCCGCCTTTTCGGTGGATAGCGTCAAGTTAATGCCCGGCTGCATAATTCTAAACGACCGCTTCCGCCGCGCCGTCGAGGAAGTGGAAGGCGGCAACGAAGCCGGAGAGGAAACCCCGGACGGAGAGGAAGCCCGCGAAGATACGAAGTATTACCGCATTGAAGCCGACATAACCGCAGTTCCGACCGAAGGCGACGAAGAAGAACCGCGCCCAAGTAGTTACGACTTCATAGTTAAGACACGCGACATCGACACCGCGAAGGCGGTAATTACAGCGTGGATTAACACCACGATGAAGAAGCGGGCGGAAGAAGAAGGACGGGAAGCCCGCACCTTTGAAATTTCGCTTACTTCGGCTTCGCCCTTCAACTTGAACGCGATTATTCCTTACGCCTTCTGCGTCGCCTATAAGGAGGTGGAGAAGATAAAAGTAACAACCGACTAATAAACCGGGGCGCGTTAGCCATACCCGGAGAACGCGCCCCATTAAAACAACCACTATGAGCCAAGACAGCATAATTATATACCGTGACATACGCGACACGTTGCTCACTTTGCCCCCGGAACTTTGTAAAGAAGTAATGCGGTTGCTATTCGCCTACGCCTTCGACGACCAAGAACCCGACGAAGACGCTGACCCGATAGCGAAAGGGTTCTTTTTGGCGTTTAAGTCCCGGTTTGATATGAATGCGGCAAGATTGGAACGTAACCAAGCAAACGGAAGGAAAGGCGGGGCTCCAAAAGGAAACCAAAACGCACAAAAAAAAACAACCGAAAACGGAAAAGAAACAACCCAAAACAACCCAAAACAACCCAAAACAACCGAAGCCGAAGGAATAACAACCGAAGAAGTTTCAACCGTCGAAGAAAACAACCCAAAACAAAGCATATCTATATCTATATCTAAATCTATATTAACTTCTACTAACGTAGAAGATAAAGAAAAAATAGAAAAAGAAAAAACAACCGAAAAAAAGAAAAAAGAAAAAATAGCCTTCGCGTCGAGCGTACAACTGACACAGGAAGAATATAACGCCTTTGTCGAGCAATACGGAGAAGACACAACCCGCGAATTAACCCAAATTCTTAACGACTACAAAGAAGCCAACGGGAAACGCTATAAAAGCGATGCCGCCGCCATTCGTTCATGGGTAGTCGATAGATATTTACAAAAACAAAAACCAAGCAGTTATGGACAACCAACAATCTCAAGACCCCAAACAGGAACGCGCCCAGTTTCTACAACGGTGGAAAATGCACCTGAGCAAACTCCGCGACGCTTCAAAGGGACGCTTTAAGGTGGATAGGTATATAGACCTAATACCCGAAATGCTTACCGATTGTTATCGCTTCCAAGTGGAGCGGCGCGGGCATACCTTCAACGAGGACACAGCCACCGCCGAACACATACGAAAGGCCGCAGAGTGGCTCGTCGGCAAAAGCGAAAAGCCCGGTTTGTTCCTTTTTGGGAAACCGGGGAACGGAAAAACGACCTTAGCGGACGCGATAAAGCAGCTAATAGACACGCTTTATTATTCCAACTATTCCAACGAAAGGAAGCAAGTACGAAAAATTCCCGCATCCCGATTGGTGGATTTAGCAAGGGATGAAAGGAACGAACTATTAGCAGACCTTAAAGGGACCGAACTGCTATTTATCGACGACGTAGGAACGGAAGCTACAAGCGTAAAGGTTTGGGGTAACGAAGTAAGCCCAATGGTAGAACTTCTTTACCAACGCTACGACCGCCAACTCTTTACCGTGATAACGTCAAATCTTGAAAGTGAAGACGACATAGTAAACAGGTACGGCGACCGCATAAATGACCGCTTCGCCGAAATGTTTGATTATTTACCATTTGACAACCAAAGTTATAGGCATAGGCTAACGCCGTTAAAGTAGGCCAGAGCCACGGAAACGCCCCAAATTTCGCGCTATGCCCTTCGGGTGGGTAGTTGAAGGGCTGACGACAATAAAACGCCATAGAAGCAAAATAAACCCAAAATCGCATGAAGCAAACTAAGATTTACATAAGCGGCCAAATTTCGGGATTAACCCCGGAAGAATACACCGCGAATTTTACCGCAGCCGCCACGCGCCTAACGGCACAGGGCTACGCCGTGATTAACCCCCTTAACAACGGCGTGGATCCGTCCGAACCGTGGAGAGAGCAAATGAAAGCGGATATTCGCTTATTGCTTGACTGCGACGCGATTTATATGCTTGCGAATTGGGAGTTAAGCAACGGGGCGACATTAGAACGGGAGATAGCCAAAGGTTTAGGTTTAACGGTGGAATACGAACGTAGACCGTTGCACCGGGATATTAAACGCGCCATACTTGTAGCGATGGCTGTTCCCTTCAAGTACATAGTGAACGACAGCCGGGGGCGTTGGTACGTCTACGCCCGAATGATATACGCCCACCATTGCAAAAAGCGCGGCGTTTCGACACAGGCCATCGCCGAAGAAACGAAACACGACACTTCTACAATTCACTACCACCTCCGTCGATACGAAAACGAATACAAGTATAACCGAGAGTTCCGCGCCGCCGCCGAAAAAGTGGCTACGCTATTGAGTAATAAATTAACTACGCCTTCGGACGTATCAATATAAGACGAAATGAACAACAACGGAATAAACGTACTTTCCCTTTTTGACGGGATGAGCTGCGGGCAAATAGCGTTAAGGGAAGCCGGAATAAAGGTAAACAAATACTTTGCTTCCGAAATTGACAAATTCGCCATACAGCAGACACAGCACAATTTCCCGGACACGGTGCAGCTCGGCAGCGTGACAGGAGTACACGCCGCCGACCTTCCCCACATAGACCTCCTTATAGGCGGTTCGCCGTGCCAAGGGTTCAGCTTCGCCGGAAAGCAGTTAAATTTTAACGACCCCCGAAGCGTCCTGTTCTTTGAATACGTCCGTATTCTTCGGGAGATACAGGAGTATAACCCCGGCGTTTTATTCCTACTTGAAAACGTCCGTATGCGTAAGGAGTGCGAACAAGTCATTACCGACCAATTAGGATTAGAACCCGTCGTAATAAATTCCGCCTTAGTTTCAGCACAAAACCGCGTCCGCTTGTATTGGACTAACATACGGACACGCGAAGAAGCAAACCTATTCGACACAAAGGTATTTACCGCAATTCCACAGCCGGAAGACCGGGGAATATTCCTACGCGATATTTTGGAAGACGAGGTAGAACCCCGCTACGTCCTTACTTCCCAACGAATAAAGAAACTTATAGAACACCATCAACGGCAAGCCGAAGCCGGTACCGGCTTCGGCTTCCACCCAAGGGCGGAAGACGAAAAAAGCAACACCCTTCGCGTAGGCGGGAGCTGCCACGACGATATAGTATTACTTCAAGGGGAACGCGCCGCCCGTTGCGTGGCTGTTCGTGGGCGTTTCAACCCGGAAACAGGAAGGAACGAGCAAACGCCGGAACTTCGCCCGGACGGTAAGACTAACTGCCTTACAAGCGTGGAGAAGGACAATTTAATTTACATAGAATCCGCGTGTTTGACACCACGCCGAACCGAATACGGCAAGGCTATACGCCGCCAATACGAAGCCGGAGAAGTACAGGAGAGCCGCCACAACATGACGGCGTTAGAGCCGCGAACCGACGGGAAAACCAATACACTAACAACGGTTCAAAAAGATAATCTAATACTTCAACTTCCCCACGGATTTAACGAAGGCGCGGTATTCCGTAGAAAAGCCCCTACGGTTACTTCAAGCCGCTACGAAGCCAACAACATCGTACAAAGCCGCGAGGTAATACAACTTAACCCGGACACCGAGAGCGGCGGAAAGCAGCCATACCAACAAAACCGCGTCTATTCAGCCGACGGCATAACCCCTGCTTTGTGTTCAGCCCACGCCGGACACGCGCCCGCAGTTCTAACACCCGACGCAGTTCTACGCCGTCTTACCCCCACCGAGTGCAGCCGCCTACAAACTATTCCCGATTGGTACGAATGGGTTTGCAGTGATAGCCAGGCATACCGAATGCTCGGTAACGGTTGGACGGTAGACGTAATTAAGCATATTTTCCAATTCACAACAGTTCGGTAATTTTTGAGCAGGCATAGCTGTATCGCACTGATACACAATAGTTTGCATTGATATTGAATTGTTA
>NZ_PUED01000167.1 GCF_003024925.1 Paramuribaculum intestinale | reverse complement strand
ATAGTAAAGTCTATATGGGATAATTGTCCTATATGGACTTTTTTATGCAATATTTCGGACATTTAATGACACAAATGAGTATTGGGGATGTATTATTCTAATCTGTGGCGCATTATGTCTAATATTCACATTCTTAGTTATTGCATGTGTGATTAATTTTGCAGATATAATGTTTAACTTAAATTTAAGCAAATGAAAACAGTAACAATTGGAAAACCCTTAATGGGTATCTTGATGATTCTGTTAACAATTGCTCTCTTTGGTTGTCAAGACCAAGTTGAAGAGCCATTATTTACAGAATCGGATCAGATGGCAGATATGCCACTGAGCCGTTCGACCTCTGGAGACCTTCCGTTTCTTCAAGGCGCGGATTTGTCTTACGTTAATGAGTTGCAGGATGGAGGTGTCAACTATATCAAGGATGGCAACTCTGTAGATCCGTATAATCTTATAAAGAGTTTCGGAGCAAATCTTGTGCGTGTCCGTCTTTGGCATAATCCCACATGGACAAACTATTCAACTCTTTCTGATGTTAAACGCAGTATCCGACGTGCTAAAAACGAGGGAATGAATGTCCTTTTGGATTTTCATTATTCCGATGCTTGGACGGATCCGCAGACAAACATTGTTCCTGAAGCATGGCGTCCTGTAGTTAAATATTCAGATATACTTGCCGATTCTGTTTATAACTACACCTATCGCATTCTGGGACACTTGAATGCTACAAATCTGCTTCCAGAATTGGTACAGATTGGAAATGAAACTAACAACTCAATAATGGTGGCAGACAATGCAGATCTTATACCTACAAATTATGTTAGAAACACAAAGCTTTTTAATGCAGGTTTGCAGGCAGTAGCCGATTTTAATCGGAATAACGCAAAAAATATCAAGACTGTTCTTCATGTAGCAATGAATCCAAATGATGCCATGTTCTGGGTAGCCAACCATAAGAAATATGGATTAAAAGAATTCGATATGCTTGGGGTCTCATATTATCCTCAATGGCAAGATTATACACCAGCACAATTAGGGGAGTTCGCATCGAATCTGTATTCAACTTATGGAGTAAGACTGTTTGTGGCGGAAACGGGGCAGATATGGACTCGTGCATGGAATGACCAGAATATTAATCTCATGAGTAAGATGTGTATAGGATATCCGAATACGCCATGTCCTCAACTACAAAAAGATTTTATTGTGGAAATAAAAGAGGCTTTGCTTGCTAATGGAGGTGCAGGATATTGTGTTTGGGAACCATTCTGGGTGTCAGCAGACAATCAAACCCTTTGGGGTGTTGGCTCAAATTGGGAGAATGTGGCATTCTTTGATTTCAACAATAATCTGCTTCCTCATAGTGGTATCGAAGCTTATGGAGATTTCAACGTTAAAGTTACTTTTGAGGTGAATATGTGGAATGCGGGCAGTGAGACCAAAGGCTATATTACGGGAGACTTCACCGATGATGGCTTTGGCAATTGGCAGATAATCCCGATGAAACAAGCAGCCGAAGGTTCTTCAGTATATTATTTTGACACATATCTATGTAGGAATCAAACAGGAAAATATTATTTCCTTTCCGATTCCACTTGGACGAGTCAAGAATATATCGGAGGCTATAAGCAAGATCGATATTACAATGTTAACACCTCGGACAAATGGCAGAAATTCGCTAAAAATTTTGGAGAGGAATAGCTATATAACAATAGTTCGGTAAAATTTGCATATTCAATTGAATATCAATAAGATGCAATAACAATTCAATATCAATGCAAACTATTGTGTATCAGTGCGATACAGCTATGCCTGCTCAAAAATTACCGAACTGTTGTATATAACGTAACTCAAAATAATAAGTATCCCCCTTCTTCGCCATACTGCAATATAGCAGAAAGTGGACAAGAAGAGGGATTTTTCTTATTGAAGTCCGATTTGTTGCATTTAATGTCTGGTTTGTAATAGCGTACTAATCTTATTTATTAAGCCTATTACCTTAAAAATTAGTAATTTTGCATTATCAAATATCTCCAGAAAGCATGGCTATAAAAAACCTTAAGTTTAAATTGCATAGACTGGTTGTCTTAATAATGATAGCCTGCATATCGCATTATGTATCATCCGCGCCACAAATGCCTGAGTCTGAATTGTCGTGGAAGAATGTTGCCGTAGAGGGCAAAAAGACTGCCGTGTTCAGTCTTTTTAGTGACAACCGAGGTATTATGTGGCTTGGGACAAATAGAGGTCTATATTTTTATGATGGAGTTACCACCCATCCCGTGGGGGAAAATGAACTGTTCGGCACTCAGATATATTCCATCGTCGAAAAAGATAATAACCTGTTTTTGGGCAGTAACAATGGATTGCTTGTGTATGATTATTCTTCTGGAACCGTAAAGCATTATCCGTCAAATACCCCAAAGGAAATTCGGTCTTTACTACTTGCTGATGATGGACTTTGGATAGGAAGCCTAAATGGAGTATTTCGATTGAATTTGTCAAATAATGAACTTACCAATCTCTCTGCCGGCCTCCCTCATAAATCAGTGTATTCCTTATTGCGCGATAGCCGTGGAATTTTATACGTCGGGACTTACAATGGACTTGCCAGATGGAACACCCAATCAGGATCATTCCATACAGTGAGAGCCAAGATGGATAAATCAATGTCGGGCTCTCTATTCGTCAACTGTCTCCTTGAATCCGAAGATGGAGAAAGTATCTATATTGGCGGAGAAGGATTCTTATATAGATATACTCCTTCCAGTGAAAGTTGGAATAAAATTATTGATATTGGAAATAACAATGTTAAAAGTCTGACAAAAAGCGATAATGGACATATACTTATAGGCACTGACAATGGTGTCTTTGAGATGTTCAATGATACTATTCGACACTATCGCCATGATTCAAGACATGAATTGAGCCTAGCAGACAACGAGATTTGGTGTATTTATGCGGATTTACAACATAATATATGGACAGGTCATGAGCGTGGATTTTCTATGGCTTCAAACTCCACATCTATTCGTACTATAAAACTTAGTACTTTAGCAAATTCTGGGGAGGGAAACGAAATACATGTGATTCATCGTGACAGCAAAGATAATTTATGGTTGGCCGGGACTAATGGTGTCATCAAATTATCAGATGGCTCAAAACCTTGTTGGTATCAGCATTCAGCGACACCTAATTCACTATCGCACAACCGCATTCGTTCCATTTTGGAAGATAGCGAAAATCAGATATGGCTTGCCACTGATGCGGGCATAAATAGATTTAACGAGGATGCGAATAATTTTGATGTGTTTCACATAATAGATGAGAACGGGGAGCATAACTCAAACTGGGTCTATGCTTTGATTGAGGACGGTGACTATTTTTGGACGGGAAGTTTTCTAAACGGGCTCCATTCTATAAGTAAATCCAAATTAAAGGATAAAGGCGGCATTATCATCTCTGACTACTCTTTGAACGCGGAAACAGAGTTTCCAGATGGCAAGGCATTGTCAAACAATCTCGTAAATAATATAATAAAAGACGGTAGAGGAAATATCTGGATACTCTTGTTTCGGGACAATATGCTTACAAAATTCAATCCTGACACAAAAACTCTTCAACGATTTGATATTTTCAATTTAACAGGGGGGTATCCCACGAATATGTCAATTGATAGACAAGGACGTATTTGGTGTGCATATAAGGGCGGTGTGATCATTTTCAATAAAAATGACAGCTATGAGATAATAAAATTCCCTTATACCAACAGCGATGAGACTATTTTGGCTTTGGGGCAAGTAGGAGAAGGCATGTGGGTCTCGACTCAAAACAACGTATGGAGTATTGACGGTCATTCATTGAACACCGCTCTTTTACCTATACCTCAGAAATCATATACCGCAGTTTACGAAGATACCGTAAACAATAAAGTTTACCTTGGCGGTACTGATGAAATTCTTGAGGTTGACAAATCTATCATAGGTAATGGTTTCGATTTTAAGTCGATAAAGATGGTTTTGAATGACAGAGGTACAGGGCTTCTGAATTTGTCGGATATAGAAGGAGGTTGCAAGAAACTAGACATTCCGTATGGCGGGAGCTTTACCCTTGTAGTAAGCACATTGAATTATTCACCCGAATCCATACAGCGTTATATGTACAAACTTACAGATTCACCTGATGATACTGTTGGTGAATGGATTGTAATGCCGGAAGGAGCGAATAGCATCTCGTTTTCCGATTTGAAAATGGGAGACTATACTCTTTTGGTGAAAACCGTGGGTTCTCCAATAAGCCCAATTGCAATTCCAATAACAGTCAATCCCCCATTGCTGATGTCTTGGTGGGCGATATGTGTTTACATCCTAATTGCCTTCTTCTCCGTCTATTGGATTATATGGTTTACCCGCAAGCGGAACCTTCGTTCTTTCCGTGAACAAGAACGTCAGGCAGCTTTGGAGAATGTTGAAAAGAAGCTAACTTTTCTTTCAACTATCTCTCACGATTTGAAAACACCACTTTCTATGATTCTTGGACCGGTCAGCCTCATGAAAGAGAAAGCCAAAGATGCCGAAAGTAAAAAAAGTCTTGAAACAATCTATGATAATGCAGTTCGCTTGAACAATATGATTCATCGGACACTTGAACTGCAACATCTTGAGGATACGGATGAAAATCTACTTATCATCTCAACTTTTGATGTAGTAGAGTTCTGTAAAGGAGTCTTTGAAGTTTTTCAAGAGAACAATCCCCAAAAGAAATTCATATTCCATTCATCATGTCCTCAATTACTAATAGAGGCTGATGCCGTGAAGTTTGAATCTGTGATCACTAATCTTTTGTCAAATGCCTGTAAGTATTCTGATGAGGGGGCTACTATTTCATTAGGTATCAGTTCCCGTGACAACGAAGTTGAAATCGTGGTTTCGGATGATGGCATAGGCATTGCCGATATAGACCAATCCCTTGTATTTCAACGTATGTTCCGCGCTCCATCAACATCAAAACTACACGAAGGCACAGGACTCGGTTTGTATCTTATAAAGAAATATCTGGAGTTGATGAAGGGCAATATCAATTTATACAG
>NZ_PUED01000166.1 GCF_003024925.1 Paramuribaculum intestinale | reverse complement strand
GCGAAACCCTCAGGGCGGAGTGGCTCCACAGCCTCCGATTATTATGCGGGAACTTAACGGTTCTCGCTGGCGATAACCGGGAGACGCAGGTTCGGCAACCATTGTTTCCTTCGGGCCGGTTGCCTGAGACGGGTTATCTCTTACTTCGACCCTTTGGGTATCGGGCTGCTGCTTGTTCTCATCTCCGTCCTGCTCCTCTTTCTTGGGAGCGAGGGCGGCGGTGATTTTGCGGTCGAGGGCGGCAAGTTCGGATTTGAGCAGCTTTAACTCATCCTCTTTGCCCCACGTCTTGGCGACGATGGCTTCGAGTTGGGGAACGTCGGCTTTTAGTTTGGCGGTTCGTTCCTCATACTGGGCGATGATGCCGGGTATCTTCTCCAGAGCGTTGACAAAGTTCATGCAGGCGGCATGGGTGTCGGACATTGCGATAAAGCCGTTGTTGAACTTGTATTTGTAGTTGCCCTCAACTACAAATCGGTTTTGAACGGTCTCTTTTCCGTCGGCTAACACCCTTTCGGATATAATACTGATGGGGAAGCCATAGACTTCTCCGATACGCTTGTACTGACCGTGGGTGTCGGTTTTCAACGCCAGACCTTGCAGGTGGATACCCATGTTCTGCTCGTCACGGAGGTTGCAGGTGTCGATAGTGAGATTGTTGACGGGGTTGCCGTCTTTATCCCGCTGAACGACCGAAGCATACCGGGCGGCGTCCTCCTTCATGCGACTGATTGCCGCCTCGTTGTTGGCGATGTCGTGGCTGATGGTCTGGAGTCTGAACTTGGAATCTGATATGCCCTTGTTGTGGGCTTTGCGCTCAGATTCCAGTGCCGCGATACGTTTCTCTAACTTGGCTTTCTCCAACAGGTCGGTGTTGCCGCTGAGAATAGCCATATACTCCGAGAAGTTCATGCCGTTTTTCTCGTCCATTGCACCCTCGTCGATTGTTCTCGCTCCGAGTGCGCCGGATTTGAGCTGGTCGATGAATGTCGCCTTGCAGTGAAGAAGATTGAACTTGTAGGAATCAAGAGACTTCTCAACTGCGTAGATGATTACATCCACCTTATTATCAGCGTATAACTTGGCAATCTCGTTGCCGGCTCTAACTGCCCGACCGTCACGCTGTTGCAAATCGCTTGGACGCCAGGGTGTATCGAGGTGATGGACCGCGACACACCGCTGCTGTGCATTGACTCCGGTACCCAACATTGTTGTCGAACCGAACAAAACTCTCACATCGCCACTGTTCATCGCCTCGATGACTGCCTTGCGGCTACGCTCAGTCTTACACTCCTGAATGAAGCGTATTTCATGAGCCGGAATACCATAATCCTCTATCAGCTTGCGCTTGATTTCGGAATAGACATTCCATTCGCCGGGCTTATATGTTCCCAAATCACTGAAAACAAACTGTGTACCACGCTGGACATCGTATTTTCTGTAATACTCAGCTATCATCTTGGCACAGTGCGAGGCTTTGTTGTTGGGGTCATCCTCGGCATTGGGGTCAATCATACGCATATCAAGAGCCATCTTGCGGGCATAGTCCGTGGCAATGAGCATCTTTGCCTTTTCCTCGGTTTCAGATAACGGTGCGCGTCCCAATATGGTAGCATCGCCACTCTCGGCAAACTTCATCAGTTTCTCGATGAAGGCTTCCTGCTGGGGCGTCGGCGGGATATTATGAAGAATCTCGTTCTTCATCGGTCTATCAACTCCAACATCTTCGGCAGTACGGTAATCCGTTATCTCATTGTAGAATGCCGCAAGTTCCGGCACCTTGATAAAGAACCTGAATCTCTCCTTCTGGACTATATGATTTGTGACATTGAACTCAAAATCAGTGGTCTTCTTGGCAAAGATTGCAGCCCATGCGTCGAAGCAGCGTATATCCTGCCTTTCAAGCTCATTCGGACGTAGATACTTGAACAACAGATACAATTCAGTAAGCGAGTTACTGATTGTAGTACCCGACAGGAATGTCGCGCCCAAATCCTTACCGGTTCTCTCTTGAATAGTACGGATTGCATAGAGAAGATTCAGCGCACGTTGCGAGCCTTCCGAGTTGCCTAACCCAGCCACTCTATCATGGCGGGTGTTGAACATGAGGTTCTTGAACTGATGCGATTCATCAACGAAGATGTGGTCGATACCCATCTGTTTGAAGTCCACAACATTGTCGCGATTCTGATCCATCTGGTACTGAATGGTCGCTATCTTGGCGGTAAGATTCTCCTTTCGTTTTATCAGACCTTTGAGCATACCACGCGACACATCATGCCCCTGCTGCTTAACCACTTCAAGGTTCTCCTCAACAGTATCAAGTTCAGCCTGAAGGATTTGCTGCTGCATCTCCGGCGACTGCGGTATCTTGCCGAACTGGTCGTGAGACATTATCACGCAATCATAGTCGTTGTTCTTTATCTGGTTGAAGAAGTTGACACGGTTGTCTGCCTTGAAACTCTTTTCATCGGCAAACAGGATACGGGCATTGGGGTAAGCCGACTGATAGGTCATGGCAATCTCGGCTACATTGGCTTTAAGACCAATGATCATCGGCTTATGTGCCAGTCCGAGACGCTTCATTTCATGCGCTGCAATGCACATTATCAGTGTTTTACCCGTCCCTACCTCGTGGTCGCACACGCCACCTCCATTCTGTTTCAGCATCCATATACAGTCCATCTGACTTTGATATATGGAGCGGATTCCATACCTGTCACCCAATAATTTCATATTGAGGTCAGGGAAGGTCTGGTGACTGCCGTCATACTGCGGACGGACGAAGCAGTTGAACTTGTCATTGTAGAGGTCAACGAGTTTTTCCTTGAACTCTGGTGACTGGGCTTCAAGCCACTCGCTGAATCCGTTTCGTATCTCGTCAATCTTTGTGTTGGCGAGTTGGATTGCCTCGTTATCCGGCACCTTTATGTCGTTGCCGTTGTCGTCCTTTCCGGCTGACTTCTTGATGTCGGGAACGGTGTTGTGCAGGGCGTGCTTCAGCAGGTTCATACCGTCGTAGGTGCGGTAATAGCCTCTTACGCAGAACTCTTCCCAGATGGTCATGTTCTTGCGGCTCGCCTCTGCCGAGTATTCATCCATTGAGGAAGAATAGGCTATCTTCACATCGGTGTGGAACAGGTACGACATATATGCCGAATATATACCCGTGGGAATCCATCGCTCACCGAAGTTGAAATCAAGCTCATCGAACTCGATACGGCGTGGCCGGGCTTCCTCCAACGCTTTGAGGGAGTCCTTCGACATGGCTACGAACGGTTCAACCCCGTCATAACCGGGGAAATTCTTGATGCGCTCTTCCTCCCGGTCAATCCATGCCCTTACATCGTTGGCTTTCGCCACGACATTGCCGGCGATGAAGCGGTCTTTAATCTCGTAGTTTTCGACTAATGGATTATAATAGATGTGTCCTTCGAGGTTATCCACCAAGGAATCCTTATCCATATCCACCAGCCCCGACATATATTCGAGATTGACCTCACCATATTTATTGAGTGAAGCGGACAGAGCCTCCATAGGAGTATCTACCGAAGTAACCTCGTCAATGGCGAATGAAACCGGATGGTCGAAAATATCAGCCTTGACAAAGCGACCGTTTTCGCCGCGCTCCAATGCAAGTGCATCCCTGCCATTCGCGTCCATCAATATAAATCTCACATTCTGTTTCTCGTTGAGATTACCATATTTCTCTACAAACTCGTCGTAATACTGATTGAGGTGTTCGCGCAGTTCGGCACTTGCCTCATGTGTCTCAGCCTCGTAATTGTAAAGTTGCTGGTATGTCTCCGACAGGGTGACATAAAGCATGGCTCGTTTTGCCTGTTCCGGCTTTAATTCCAGAGGGTTAAATGTGGCACCGCTCTTGCGGACTTCTGAAAGAAATCCTACAAGACCGTCCTGAACGACCATACTGCCGTTGTGGTGGAAGAACTGAATGTCCTCCGAGAAAGGACGTGGCGACATATCGACCTTGACAGGCTCTGTCTTGACAGTAGAGCGTTGGCCGGGAATGAAGTCTCCTTCGGTGCGCTGGATTGTGATACCACCTTCTTGGATAGTCTCGCCATTGGATGTGGCTTGTTTGGCGGCTTCTTCCGTCTCACGTTCATGACGCATTTCCTCCAACTGACGATGTGCAATTGACATCATAGTCTCGTAAAAACCATTGATGGGCGGATTGTCCTCCCAGTTCAGAGAGCCGTAAAACTCCAGCTCCTTTTCATTGAGCGGACGGAATTTTTTGACAGGAATGTCTTTGACCTCAACACTCGGCTTCGGCTTGGGAGTATCCTCAGCCGGTTTCGGCTGACGGCGGGGCTTACCGATAGGCTCCAATTCTCCAAAAAGATTGTATGCGAACAGTCGAGGGTCTGGATTATCGGTATAATCAGGACTACCATCTGTCTCTATCTCCTTGGCTGGTTCAGCTTTTGGTGACTCTACGGGAGCGGGGGCAGGAGTTGAAGCCGGTTCCGGTTCGGGCTTAGGCTCTGCTTTCGGCGGCTGATTGGGCGTAACCGTCTCAACCACTTTCTGCTTGGTAGTCTTTTTCAACTTGGGGTCTTCAAGTTGCTCACAGATTGCCACTCGTTTACCGGCCCGCACAAGTTTGGGAAGGTAAGTGTCAAGCGCATGATGTGGAAAACCTGCCAATTCTATTCGGCTGTCAATACCAGTCTGGCGACGGGTCAGGGTTATACCTAAAATTTCGGAGGCAACAACTGCATCCTTACCGAAAATCTCATAGAAGTCGCCAACTCTGAAAAGCAACACGGCATCAGGATGTTTCTTTTTCATCTCCTGATACTGCTGCATCAGAGGCGTGTTGGTGAGACTCGACTTCTTTTCTACCTTTGGAGTTTTTTTAGGTTCCGGCTTAATAGGGTCAGGCGTAGGCGGCTTGATTCCGTTGGAATTGTATAATTCCAGATGCAGGCGCAGGTGTAGCGACTCATCGAGTGCCCTGCGCAAGTCTTCGGCAATGCCATCGACACCTCCGTCATGGTGGTACACGATGGCAGGTTTGCCATACTGGTCAGTGCCAACCTTTGCATCGGTGCATATCAC
>NZ_PUED01000165.1 GCF_003024925.1 Paramuribaculum intestinale | reverse complement strand
TTGTATTAGAGTCCTTCCCCTCAGTTCCGTAGATTTGAAGGATTGTTTTCGCTTCTTTGAAACCATCGGGCATTTTGTCGAGGATTATCTTGACAACTCCAGGATCCGTGATTTTTGCCGTGAATTTGCAATCAGCATCGAAATATTCCCCGTTCTCGTTTTTGGTGGCACCAACCAGATTAAGTGATTTGTAGTTGGTGCATTTGAGCGTCACTTCACCGCCTTCTCCATCAGAAGTAATCTGAATCTGGTGGTAGAAACTTGGGTCGAAGGCCGCCTTAACACTCTCTGCCGGGGTAGCCGTAACTTCCCACAGCATTTTTGCGGGTTCGTCCTCGCTGCATGAGGCGAACACAATGATGGCAAAACACACCATCATCATTAGTTTTAATTTTGTAATCATGTGGTCTTTTATCTGATTGAAATTTGTTATTTATAATTGAGATGTTTACGCGTAATAGTTACCATTGTTGTACGCGTATCTTTACCATTGATTCCATCTATTTGTAGATAGCATGATTTTTCTGCAAAATCCACATCTTCCATATAGTCAAATGATATTCTTACGGTTGTTGGATCTATAACTTTTGCTGAAAACCGACAATCAGAGTCAACGTATTCCCCGTCTTCATTCTTTTGACCATATATCGACAGTTCGGAATAATTGGAGCATTTCAAAATAACTTCAGCGGCATAGCCTCCGACAGTTATCCATACTGGAGAATTATAATCATAATGAATAGATGTCTCCACATTTCCTGCCGGTTTGCCGGATACTTCCCACAACATTCTTGCAGGTTCGTCCTCACTGCATGAGGCGAATGCGAGTATCGCTATCAGAGCGACAATCAGGAATTTAATTTGGTTCATTATTATATTTTTATAAGAGTTTGCCGCTTTTGTCCATACGTAGTGTTATGGTTACGCTGTTACCGGAGCGTTTGAATGTCTGGTTATTGCATGATACCTCTTCAAGTGTGGCTTTGCCACCTGATACTGCCGGAGGACGGTTGGCGATATATTTTATGTGGCATTTCAGCTCAATCTTGTGTTTGTTGAACTTCATGGTCATCTTAGAGATACCATTGGCCTCGCTTCTGTCTTTCGACCATTTCATATCGTCCTGATCAGGAAGTTCAGCAGTGAAAGACAGAACCTTTCCTCCATTTGCATTTTTCACATCATATTTTATCTTTGAGTGTGAAGCATCACCCTCGATAGAAATTCCATTAACAAATTTATTGTTATCAAGAAGGCTTTTCCCATTGTGGTCGAGACAATTCACTATTATCTGACAAGCATCCGTGGAGGTTGATATTGGTTCATATCCCTCTTTATCACATGATGTCAATACAAGTATAGACATTATGAAGAAAGTTATTATTCCGATTGTTTTCGATTTTTCCATTGGATTGTTCTATTTGATTATTTCGTGTATTGTTTCCTGAATGAAGTCTGTTAAATCAATCGTGCAGACTGATTTCGATTGGGCTGCAACCACACCCGCGCCGGAAGACACATTGCTGTATCCCCATATCGGGTCTCCAAAACCGTAGTCTCCAAGTTCGGTAAGAGTACCGCTGTCGCGCTGCCAAATATAGTTGGCCCAGTTATAGTAGGAAGACGACACGGAGCTGACAATCAAATTGACGTTGCAGTCGGGTATCTCACCTTTTGGATAGCGGAACCAGCAGTTGTCAAATTGAAGATGCAATGTATAACTTTTTCCTTCAAACTGTCGGTCTGAGAAGAATGAGAAGCCTTCAGCATCGCCACCCATGATAGACTCAAAAATACCGATATGCTCCCTGAAAATTGGTTCCATATCATATAGCAACAAGCCTATCGCAAACCCATAATTTCCGCTTGCATCAAAGTCGTCCAACTCTTCATCGGCTTGAAAATCACTGTTGAATGAAAATTTATAATAATTTTCTCCTTTGGGATCTTCAATCCGAAGGTCAATCTTTAGTTTGAACTGGGTGAAAACCTCTTCATTGTCAGATTCCCAGCAACTGACATCATAAGCCTCCCAAGTAGCAGTCGGCGCCGGGATAGAAGCCGGGATAAGTACGTCGGCCTCACCTCTGCCAACCGCAGGACTTTCGGCAACAATCCTTATATTGTCGCCCTCCTTCGGGATATAGGAGTCAAGCTGCAACTCCCCATTGGCATAAATCCTGACTTCGGCATCCCTGACTTCGGATTTTTCGGAACTGTCGGTGTAAAGCCTTGACTTTGAAATTTTAGCCTCTACAGGTTCTCCAGCGGTTATCAAGGAGTTGACGCACAATGCCGGAGTATGGGGCATATCCGGTGTGAACGCCTCCTCGCATCCTGTGAGGAGCGGTAATGCAAGAAGTGGATATATTTTTTTCAGAATAACCATGTGTATGAAATCGAGGGTATGACAGGAAGAAGTTTGACACGTTTGAATACCGGTTCACTGGTGATATAGTATTCGCCGGGTTTTGACACGGCAATATCTTGGGTTCCACGCTTCACTGCAACAGTGTTCATGTGGCAGTATGCGTTATAGAGACCGAATGTCCAGTACCCACGTTTATTTTTGACAGTACAGCTTAAATCCAGACGATGGTAGAAAGGCAATTTATAACTGTTAATGCCGGTACCCAATGGCGACTCTCCGGCTCCGAACCAATCGGTGGTGTCAAATTCAGGATCATCCCACACTTGATTCAACAGAGTGAATCTGTTGCCTGAATGTCCCACCCACGAAGCGTTGATCTGCACCTTGTCGCTTATTTTCCAATTCACCATTATATTTATCGTATGGCGGTTATCGAATTTGGCTGGAAATGTGCGCCCTCCGTTTTTGTCGGCAAACGTGCGGTCTGCCCACGCTAACGAATAGGATATGTGCCCTGTCACCTTTCCGAATACTTTTTCAATTTTGAAATCAACGCCCTTAGCCGTACCTTTACCACTGCAAAGTTGAGCGTTCCATAAGTCGAGAGGGGGATGCAGGTAATACTCATCCTTGTATTCTACAAGATTATCCATCCATTTGTAGTAGCCCTCTACTGACACTGCATAAGTCTTGTCAGGAGATTGCCAATACCCACCCACGGATATTTTATCAGCTGTCTCCGGCTTGAACTTTCCGCTGATCGGTATCCATTGGTCAGTAGGGAGTGCAAGATAACTCTGGCTGAGTTGGTGTACGTATTGAGTGGTTCGGGCGTATGCAAATTTCACCGCCCAGTCTTCATCAGGACGATAACTGAGTGACAATCTCGGAGACCATCCGAAATTTGTCTTTTCCCCGATATTGAACAACGAGCCATGGAAACCGGCGTTCATTCTGAACTTGTCACTTATTTTCCAATCATCCTCAATATATGCGTTGACTTCATTCGCACCATAGGCCCATGTTGAATCACGGGTTGACAAATGTGTCGTCCCAACCTCGTATAGGCGTGATGTTCGCGCCGGTAGGAATGAATGTCGGGTGTATCCTGCGCCGAAACGGACGCGGTTGTTGTCGTTGGGACTCCAATCGAAATCACCACGAAATATCCAGTCATTTATATTATTGTCTGTATTGAGGACAGTATGCGATTCTTCCATGTGTTCGGAGGATTTATCTCTACTGATATAATCATGCTTCATGCTGGAGAAGAAGCGGGTGTATGCGGCAGTGAACTCGGATGAAAGATTATCATTGAAACGGTAATTGAGTCCGGCTTGTGCGAGAAGGTTTCCCCAGTGCATGTCAAACCGGTCATCATAAAACGACCCGAAATAATTAGGCTTGTCATAGCCCTTGTCTTCCGTACCGGTTTTCAGTTTGTCATCTCCGAAATAGAAGCTGACAAAGGCGGTCGCCTTAGGTGAGAACCGATGCTGCACACGGGCGTTGAAATCCATAAAATAATAGTTGAAGCGTAGTTTCTCATCTTCATTCTGCGAATTGGCAATCGCAACAAACGGAATGGTGAGCACATCAAACCAAGAACGGCGCAACCCAACAAGATAGGTTGTCTTCTTGCCTATCGGCCCGGAGATATTGAAAGCTCCCGATGTCAGGCCGAGACGTGCGGACCCGTGATGACCGTCGCGGTTGCCGTTTTGCAGACGCACATCCATAAAAGAAGACAGACGACCATCATATTTCGCAGGAATGGAAGACTTGAAAAAATCTATGTATCTTATTATATCGGTATTGAACGCTGAGAATAGCCCGGCAAAATGATTGACTTGATAGAGAGGCACATTATCAAGCATATAGAGGTTTTCATCAGCGTTTCCGCCATGAACATACATCCCTGCCATACCCTCCGTGCCCTCAGTTATGCCCGGCTGGGTCTGCAAAGCCTTTATCACATCTGCCTCACCGAAAAGCACCGGTGTGTTGCGCACTTCATCGGCGGTGACTTTCTTAGCTCCGATTTCGGCAGTCTCAACCTGCGGGGCTTCAAGACGCGATACGACAACCACTTCATCAAGCATCGTGGATTTAATCGAGGGTTCACATACACTTGTCACAGGAGCGGAGACAACCGGAGATTTGATCTTTTCAGTCTTTGCCACTTTCTTCCTTCGCTTCAAGACTATATTGTTACCCTTGATTTTATACTCAATGGGAGTGGCTGAGAACATTTCAGACAGCACGTAATTCAGTGGTTTGTTCTTGGCTTTGACAGTGACACGTATATCTTTAAGCAGTTCCGATGAATACACAAAGTTTTTGCCAGTCTGTTCCACAATAGAGCGGAATACAGTTGCGGCAGGTTGATTGACAGCGCGAATGGTCACATTCTGCGCAAACACAACCGACACACAGCAGAAGGCTCCAATCAGCAATGACATCAAACGCTTCATTCCTTTACTGACATTTGGGTTTCAAGAATGTCGTTGATCGTGGCTACAAGGTCAACGGCGTTACCTTCGTAGTGTAGTGAAAGACGATACTCCCCGGCATTCTCCGGAACATTGATAACCTCAACGCCATACACCTCTTTAATTTTGGAAATGACGGTAGGGAGCGGCGTGTTTTCAAAATCAATGATTTTGACAGTCTCCAGCGATGCAGCAGGTCTGACTGATTCATTGACAATCTTATCAGCCGTGTCTTTCAATTCGTACTGATGATATATG
>NZ_PUED01000164.1 GCF_003024925.1 Paramuribaculum intestinale | reverse complement strand
AGCTTCACTCGCCCAAGTCAAACTGGCTTGCGATACGCACTTTTGACGTGAACCCTCTCACGCCCGAACGCCTCGGCAACAACCTCACCGCTCCTGATGACAAAGCCGTAAGGGCATTTGACAGCAACCCTGCGACCGAATACGCAGTAAAAGGGGAGATAGCCTTTGACCGCAAGCCCGACACCAAGAGCCTGACACTGCTGCTCGGCACCCCGGGCACCGGCTGCACCCTCGTGGAACTTGACGGCAAGGGCAACACCATACGCACCACTCCGATCAGCTCACAACTCGTCAAAACGGCGCTCGACGAAGCCACAACGAGAGTGAAACTGCTCGGCCCCTGCACCGTCTACGAAATTATCGCCGACAAATGATCTACGCACAACTTCCCACAGAGGGCGACCATATCGGTCGCCCTCTGCCATTCTATCTCGCGATGGAGGAGTGGCTGGCGCGGCGTGAAGGCCCGGACAGCTATTTCTTCATGTGGCAGGTTGACCCGACTGTGATATGCGGGCGTCATCAGGATGTGGAACTGGAAACCGATCTGGACTTCTGCCACAGCCACGACATAAGGGTGGTGCGCCGCAAGAGCGGCGGCGGCTGCGTATATGCCGACCGCAACAACATAATGATGAGTTATATCACTCCTTCGGCCGACGTGATGACCACCTTCGGCGAATACACCTCCGGAGTGGCGTCCATGCTCCGCTCTCTCGGCCTCGACGCCACGGCCGACACATCGCGCAACGACGTGCTGATCGGCGGCCGGAAAGTGTCGGGCAACGCCTTCTATCACCTGCCCGGACGGAGCATCGTGCACGGCACAATGCTGTATGACACCGACCGGGCGATGATGGCCGGAGCGATCACTCCCTCACGCGCCAAAATGCTGTCGAAAGGGGTGAAATCGGTCGAAAGCCGCATCACCACCGTCAAGGAACACTCCACCATCGGCATAGAGGAGTTCAAGCGAGCCGTGAGGGAGAGTCTATGCGGCGGCCATACACTGACTCTGACCGACGCCGACATAGAGGAGATAGAACGCATGGCCGAAGAATATTTTGCCGACAGCTGGCTCTACCGACGGCGCAGCCGAAGCGGTTCGGGGCGTCGCATAGAAGGAGTGGGCGAGATACGTCCGCGTGTCATAACCGGCAGCGACGGACTGATAGAGCGCGTGGAACTGTCGGGCGACTTCTTCGCCATCACCGATCCCGAAACCGAACTGAAAGAACGTCTAAAGGGAGTGGCTCCAGAGCTCGAAGCGATAGCAACTGCTCTTGAGGGATGGGACGCCTCACAGTATGTGGCAGGGCTGACGACGGAGGTGCTTGCGACCCTGATAAGTGAAGCGATCCAGAAATAAGTTATTTTTAGAGAGTGTCTGAAATGTATAAAAGGCAACGAGGAGATGTTCTCTCAACGTCTCCTCGCTTAGATAATAAACCAATCATTATCACATTTCTTGCAATGGAAAAAGTAATTTTGCTATGTACCAATAAAACGCGGCCGAATCCGGAAAGTTCGGTGCAAGAGGA
Source organism: Paramuribaculum intestinale (assembly GCF_003024925.1). Taxonomy (GTDB): domain Bacteria; phylum Bacteroidota; class Bacteroidia; order Bacteroidales; family Muribaculaceae; genus Paramuribaculum; species Paramuribaculum intestinale. Next base: position 3,606 of record NZ_PUED01000164.1, on the reverse strand, counting down.
AAAACTTTGATCGTTGGCGTTTTTTAACCGGTATGTGCAGTGTTTCTGCCCAAGAAAATTCGTAACTTTGCAGTGAGCGACAGGGCCGCACGCACTGTCGGCCACAACCCTCAAACCATAAGCGAACATGGAAAAGAAAAAAACAACCTCAAAAAAAGATAAAGAGGCAGTAGACCCCAAGAAGGCACGCCTCGACGCCCTCGCTGCCGCAATGCAGAAGATCGAGAAGGATTATGGCAAGGGGGCCATAATGAAGCTCGGCGACGACAATATCGAGGATGTAGACGTGATACCTACCGGATCGGTGAGCCTCAACTACGCCCTCGGCGTGGGCGGCTTCCCGCGCGGACGCATCATAGAGATCTATGGACCCGAGTCGTCGGGCAAGACCACTCTGGCCATCCATGCCATAGCCGAAGCCCAGAAGCTTGGCGGCATAGCAGCGATAATCGACGCCGAGCACGCTTTTGACCGGTTTTATGCCGAGAAACTGGGTGTGGACGTGAACAACCTGCTCATATCGCAGCCCGACAACGGCGAACAGGCTCTGGAAATCGCCGAACAGCTGATACGCTCCTCGGCGATCGACATACTGGTGGTAGACTCCGTGGCGGCTCTGACTCCCAAGAGCGAGATCGAGGGGGATATGGGCGACCGCAACGTAGGCCTTCAGGCACGCCTGATGTCGCAGGCCATGCGCAAGCTTACGGGCACGATATCGCGCACCAACACCACGTGCATATTCATCAATCAGCTCCGCGAGAAAATCGGAGCGATGTTCGGCCCGTCGGAAACGACTACCGGCGGCAACGCTCTGAAATTCTACGCCTCTGTGCGCATAGACATACGTTCGAGCACGACGATCAAGGATGGCGAGAATGTACTCGGACGCCACACCAAGGTGAAGATCACGAAAAACAAGGTGGCTCCTCCGTTCAAGCGCGCCGAGTTCGACATAATGTTCGGCGAAGGAATATCGCGCAGCGGCGAGCTTGTGGACATGGGCGTTGAATATGGGATCATCCAGAAGAGCGGCTCATGGTTCAGCTACGACGGATCGCGTCTGGCACAGGGTCGCGACGCCGCCAAAAAGATGCTTCAAGACAATCCCGAGCTGGCCGACGAGATCGAGGCCAAGATAATGGAAGCTCTGAAGGCATCGGACGGCAACAGTACGCGCAAGAGTGCTTCCAAAGCCGAAAAGCCATCGACCAAGGCTCAGTCCGAGGATGCTGAGGATAACGCTGACAACATAGACGATCTCGACTTCGACAGCGATCTCGACGATGAGGAGTTCAGAATCGACGAAGAATAATATCAACTTCATAGAGGCGGCGCGCCGGCTAAAAAGCTGACGCGCCGCTTTATTTTCAGGGGGGGGATAGGAGGTGGCTACGCTATTGGCCTAGGCTGGCGCGGGCGGCTGATCTCGCAAGCTCCGCAGCTCAGCCGAGTGTGGGGCGGCTCCGGCTACCCCGGTCTACGCGGCACGCGCTCCCCGACCCCGCTAACGCGTGGCGGGATTGGCGTGACGCTCCGAACCGGGGATTCTGTCTGCCCGCCCCCTCCGGGGCTCCGAGGGTGTCAACGCCATCCGGTCGGGAGGGAGGAGGGAGAAGAGAGAGCGAGGGTGTCAGCGCATGAGGAGGGACGACCGTGAAAGCAGGGAGGAGGAGGGGGAGATAGGGAGATGGCGCGCGAGGGCGTCAGCGCCAGCCGGTGGGAAGAGGGGAATCGGAGTGATCAGAATAATCGGAGAGCGAGGGTGTCAACTCATCCTACGGGGAGAAAGAGGTGGTCAATAATAGGCGAGAATGTCTGCTTCTTCGTATATGAGCCGATACCGAGATGAGGAATTGATGAGTGGACTGTCCCTGCGGCTCATCTACGAAGATCCGCGAGAGTACGATACTACACTCCCACCAAGCCGTCCTGCGGACGTCATGGCGGGGTTTACAAAGGTCGGTGGTCTACGACCACCTCAACGGGGAGGGAAGAAGTCAGAGGAAGTGGGAAAATGAGGGGTCAGGCGGATGGAACCGGAGCGGAGGTGGCGGGGGCGATGCGGATGAGTTCGAGACGAGTGGCGGTGCGGCGCACTATGGTGAACAGTTTGCCGTCGATCTCTATCTGCTCGCCCTGTGATGGGATAGCTCCGACGTTGTGGAGTATGTAGCCGGCGAGTGTCTGGTAGTCATCGTCCTCGGGGATGTCGACATGATAGGTTTCGCGCAGTGTCTCGATCTCAATGCGGCCGCTGCACTCGTAGACTCCCGGCTCTATCTCGCGCGCCATGGTGCGCGATGTGTCGTGCTCGTCCTGTATGTCGCCGAATATCTCCTCCACAAGATCCTCGAGCGTGACGAGTCCGGCGGTGCCTCCGAACTCGTCGACCACCACCGCCATGGAGCGTTTTTCGGACAGCAGCCGCTGCATGAGCTTCTTGGCAAGCAGTGTTTCCGGGGCGAACACCATAGGCTTGATGGCCGTGCGCCAGTCGTTGTCGGGCTTGAACAGCTCGCTGACGTGGATATATCCCTTGACGTTGTCGATATCTTCGTCGTAGACCACGATCTTGCTTCGTCCCGACGATGTGAACAGTCTGCTCAGCTCGTCGCGCGTAGTGGTGGCCAGATTAACAGCGACGATCTCGTTGCGCGGCTGCATACAGTCGCGTATATGGGTTGTCGAGAAGTCGAGAGCGTTGTGGAATATCTTCACTTCGTTTTCGACCGGAGCCTTCTGCGGGTTGACCTCGTCGATAGTGCGGTCGAGATATGAATTGAGATCACCGACCGACAGCATGCCCATGCGCGGGGAGTCGCTCTTGAATCCGCATAGCTTCATGAGCGCACGCGAGAGCCACGACGTGAATGCCGACACCGGCCAAAGCAGCAGGTAGAAGAGGTAGATCGGCAGAGCGAACACACGGAGCGATATGTTGGGATTGATGCGGAAGATGGTCTTGGGGAAGAATTCGCCGGTAATGAGTATCACGCCTGTGGAGATGAGGGTGGAGAGTATGAGCACTATGGCCTGATTGAGATGATAGTGCTCCAGCCAGCATTTTTCGATAAAGAACGCCGCACCCATGCCATAGATGACGAGCATGATGTTGTTGCCTACGAGGATTGTGGATATGAAGAAGTCGGGATCGGCATAGAAGCGTCCGAGAATGCGGCTGAGCATTCCTCCCTTCTTCACGTCGAGTTCGACTCTGACACGGTCGGAGGTGATGTAGGCTATCTCGGTGCCGGAGAAGAGTGCCGAGAACATCAGTGAAACGAGGGTGAGTACAAGCCAGGCTACAGGTGTCATTGTTGGTCGTTGATCTTGATTTTATGCAGTCGTTGCGGAACAGGTTTATGGGGTCGTCGTGCAGTGTCGGGCACAGCCACTGCCTTTGCCGGAGCCGGTCGGGCGGATGCCGCTTCAGGCTCTTTGCGCTTGCGGTCGGATGGGCGATAGCGCACCGTGGCCGAGTCGGTCGCAACCGACGCCGTGGATGAAACCGAATCGGAAGCGGCCGGGGACGGATCACCGGGCGTGAACTGCTGCACGGGGAGGATCGCCGGAACAGTGCGCACCCGGAAGGCGGTACTGGTA
>NZ_PUED01000163.1 GCF_003024925.1 Paramuribaculum intestinale | reverse complement strand
TGGTGTTGCCCGTAACGCCGGTTGTCGACGCAAATACCGCCATCAGCTCGTCAAGCTCGACGCCGAGCTGCGAGGCAGAGCCGCTGACGTGTGGCAATGCCTGACCAAGCTCCGCGATGCTTGTCTTGCCCTTTTTGGCGGTCATCTGCATCTTGTCTTGCACGGATGTTGCCTGATCCCATGCGAGGCCGTATGTCTTGATGATCGTCGCAGTGGTGCCGACGGTGGTGCCGAGGTCGGCGCAGCCGCCTACGGCCGCGCGGGCGGAACGGTCCAGAAACTCTATCCAGTTGTCCTCCGGCACGCCGTTTGACACCACCTCGTAGAGTCCGTTGGCAAGCTCATCGCGCACCAGCGGTATCTCCCGGCTCATGCTGACGATCTGACCGCGCATCTTGTCGTATGCCTCGCCAGACTGCAGCGCCATTGTATTGGCGCGTCGCATCGCGGTGTCAAACGAGTTGTACTGGCTGATCGCACCGCCGATCACGCCCTGCAGCGTCTGTATGGACTTGATGCCCGCCTCGAGCACGATGGATGCGCCCGCCATATTGCGCAGACCACCCTCGGCTTTTGAGGCGCTCTGCGTAATCTGCGCTATCGCCTCGTCGGCCTTTTTGGCGGCAACAGACACCGTGCGGAGAGCGCCGCTCCCCGCATCCCTGATACTGATCTCAAAGTCGATGCTGTTGTTTGCCATTGTCGTTATTGTCAGGTTAATCCGTATGCCTTTTTAGCGCGCTCAAACTCGGCCATCTCCTCCTCATGCGTGAGCGCCCGGCGCGCTGTATCTCCTCTCTCTCCTGCTTCCCACGGAAATTGCATGACGTCAGTAGGTTTGAGAGGATTTTTGGCGTAGGGCTGGAGTATGCACATGCACATCATGCGCGCCCGCTCCCACTCCGCCCGCTCGCCGGACTCCCGGAGGCGCTGGCGTATTGTCAGCGCCTCCGAAAACTCCGCCGGCGTCAGCTCGCAAAAATCGGCGACGGTCATACCCATCTCGCCGACCGCGACCGCGAGCAGCTCGGTTACGCCGGGGCTACTGTTTTTTTTTCGGTGTCAGCCTCCCCGGCCGAGGGGGAGGAGATACCGTCGTAAAAGGCATTGAGAGCGTCCGGCTCGAGATTGTCGGCCATCTCCTCCACGGTCAGGCCAAACTCGATCCTGTCGACATTGCACGCACTCGCTATACAGCAGTGTACAAATGTCAGCAACTCCTCGATATTACCGGAGTCAAGCTTGCTCACATCGTGGCCGGTCGCACGCTTAAAGCGGAGCATGGCCCCCATGGTTATGCGGCAGGGGTACTCCTTGCCGGCGATCACTATGCGGCGCAGCTCCACTCTCGGAGGCGCTCCGGCCGGCATGCCGGCCGCTTTGTTGCTTTTTGATTTTGCCATGATTATCACCTGTTGAGATTACTTATTTGCCGCCGGAGCCGCGTCGCCGCCGGAGAGGCCGCCATTGATCGGCTTGACCGGTCCGTGACTCTCGAGCTTGACACTGTATTTGGAGTCGTCATTGGTCTGACCGTCGAGCTCGAGCGATGTGATCAGGTATTTGCCCGCATAACCTCCGGATTCCTTACCCTCGCGGCCCTCGCCCTCGCGCACGCTGTACGAGGCCGTGATCGGCTCGCCGGTGAGCTGCATTTTTTTGAGCTGATCGTAAGAGGGCATGTTATCCGAGCCATTTGTAATCGTCAGGCCGTCAGCCGAGATGTCCTCGCTAAAGCTCTTTGCGTATTTCTCCGGCCATTTGCCGGCGGCCGACTCCTTGGTCTGGCGCGTGCCGGTCTCCGTGGTCGTCGTGATCTTGCATCCCGTCGAAAATGCCAGGGCCTTGCCGCCGATCGACAGGATAAGGTTAACGCCGTCTAATACTGCCATATATCTTTGTCGTTGTTATGGTTAATACTACGCCGGCGGCTATCCCGGCAAAAAGCCATTTGAGCGTCGGCCAAACGCCGTTTGACCGCTGTTTGACCGACTCCTCAAGCTGAGATCTGTAAGCCTCTGCCTGCTGTTTTGTGTGCCATAGCTCCTCCTCGACAATCTCGATCTGACGCTCCAGTGAGTCGCATGTGGCTGTCACGATCAGACTGTCGCCGTCGCGCTCGACCGTTACGGTCGCACGGCCGTTGTGCATCGACAACGGGAGTCCGTCGGGCAGATCAGGGAGGCTCACGGCCGCGAGGCGGAGGGATGCCACTGCCGCCGGTATCGGCGTCAACCTCACCTGCTTGCGCGTGATGGTGGTCGACGCCTCCTGCTCTGTCGATCCCTGCCCCGCGGCCATCTCCCTTGACTGCGACCGCGAGCTGGTGCATCCCATGCAACACAGGGCAGTCAGCATGATAGCGACAATTGTTAGCGCGCTCCAGTGCCTCGCGCAATTTTTTGACCTCGTTACGAGTCTCATCTAATTCTTTTATAATTGGTTTTAACAGGTTGTCAACCAGTATCCTTGTGGCTGACTCTGTATTGGTTATCTTAATAGTCTCGGCCTCTGCCCGCGCTTTTTGGGCTTGGGCTTTGGCGGACTCCGCATCGGCGTTGGCTTGCCGGATCTTGGCGCGGAGTGTCGCAAATCCGATGGCCAACCCTACTATACCCCCGCTCCCGGCAAGGGCTATCACGTCTGTTATGGTCATACCTCATAGCGTTGGCATTACTGGTTGATACCTATTGACCTGAGCCACCTCTGCACGTCAAAGCTCGGGCACGCCTTGGCCGCGAGCTCATTATGCCCGACGATGCGGACCAATGGGAAGCGCCGGTGAAAATCACGCACATAGCGCTCCATGGCACTGCGTTGCATGACGGTGCGGGTGTCTGCGGGCGTCTTGCCATCGAGGGCGCATCCGCCGGCGTAGGCGACATGACGGCTTACAGAGTTGTAGCCTGCCGCGCCGTTGGTGATCTCCCACGGATCCACATTGGCATCCTCGTTGTTGTCGACAAGGCGCTCCACCGTGCCGTCAAGGTGGATCAGATCGGTATATCCGACCTGCCTCCAGCCCCGACCGCCCGCCGCCACCGGGGCTGTGTGCCACCTGCGGATGTCATCCGCGGTGACCTCACGGCCCTCAGGCGTGGCGGTGCAGTGCAACACGAGATATTTGAGCTTTGCCATGGTGATTACTCTACGGTGTCCTGTACGATCGCGAGCACTCCGGCCCCATCGTTGCGCATACGGCGGCCGCCGGCGCGCACTAAAAATGAGTAGATGTCGCCGTAGTAGGTCGGATCGTCCTCATTGCTGTACATCTTGACCTCACCCAGGGCGCGGCACACGCTCTGCTCATGCCATGCCAGAGCGGCGGCGCAGTCGGTAGCGGCAGCCTCGGCGACAAGAGCGCCGTCAGCATCGACGGCGGCCACAGTCGAGCGCAGCATCACGTTAAAACTGTGGAGTTTGCCCACTACGCCGTTAACGGCGTCGGCACACGCCAAAAAGGCCATGCCCTCTGTCTTGGTGAGGCTCGCGAGCAGCTGCGAGTACATCTGTGCATCGAGCAACAGATAGCGGCCCTCCTGCGGGATGTCGGCGGCGTTAAACGCTGTCATCGCGGCCAGTACATCGTCTGCCGTAAACGCCTTGCGCTTGCCGGTCGCGGAGGGTGTATGGGCGTCGACCGCTCTGCCGGTGGTCTTGAGTGTGCACTCTGCGTCAGTCGGGAGCCATGCCGCGATAAACGACTTGGCCACCTCGTCGAGCAGCTTGAGCTTATCCTGGCGCAGGATGCTCTCGCGCTTGTCATACGACAGCTCGACAGTGTCGGCGTGCGGGATATGCACGGGATCGGTGGTGTACTCGTCGAGCACAAATGTCAGATCGGAGTCTTTGCGCTGCTTGACGCTTGCGGGCAATTCGGCGCGGTTTTTTTTGACACCGGAGGGCGCGCCCGCCTGCGGTATGTGCACGGTTTTGCCCTGATTTACGTACTCGTCGGCATTAAAGGCCTTGGCCATAAAGCTGTTCTGTGCAAAGAGCAGCCCCACGATCGACGAGAGCCAGATTTCTTTCTGTACTGCCATTTTTTTTGGTTGATTTATTGGTTATATACTTGATTGATCAGAGGTTTGGCTCACGGCCAAATTTTTCGCGGAATTTGGCCTTAAACACCTCCGGCGCACTGTCGCGCAGCTCTATGAGGCGGCCGGCGCGGTCGAGCTCATCCCAGCTCTTGTTGTGCCACTCGGTCGACTCTGCCGACGATCCGCTCAGTACAATATCCTGCATGACGCTGCGGCGGGGCTTGAGCGATGCGAGCGCCGCCTTGCCGTCCTCAAAACTGGTTTTGAGGATGTTTTCAAATGTCTGGCGGTTTGTGGCATTGATGCGGCCGTCGCGCTGTGCAGCGTCGAGCAGCGCCTTGCGCTCCGCAGCTTTGGCGGCCTCGATGGCAGCCCCCTGCTCCTGCAGCTTTGTCTCAAGGTTGGTTACCTTGGTTTTGAGAGAGGCTGACTCCGCGGCCTCCGCCTCCAGTTTGTCGATCTCAACGAGAGCCGCGTTATCATCCGCACAGGCGGCAAAACGGGCACGCTTTTTTAACTCTTTAAGGTCCATTATATCATTTGATTTAGCCTCCGGCTTGCGGAGGCGGTTATTGAATATCGTGTATATATCCTCTGGCGTGTCGCCATCGATCGGATCGGCGTCATATATCGAGTCGACAAAGTGTCCGGCAAGAGCCTCTTCGGCTGTCATCCAGTGGTCGGCGCCGTCAAAATATTTGGCCTTGACCGCCTCCGGCTCGATATTGATGCGCTTGGCTATAATATCGGCCAGGCTGTCCTCGAGCGCGGCGATCTCCTGCAGGCAGCGCTCCAGCTCCTTGCGGTCGCCGTAGCAGCCGCCGCTGACGCTGTGCAGCATCAGCCGCGCGTACTTGCTCATCGATACCGGGCGCCCGCAAAGGGCGATTACGCCGGCCATGGAGGCCGCTACACCGTCGACATAGATATGTATATCGCCGCGGCTGTTGCGGATGGCGTTGTAGATCGCAATGCCGCTGTAGACCTCGCCGCCGATGGAGTTGATGCGGAGGTCGATGCGGGCGCCCGGTGCGGCGGCCATAAGCTCTGCGGCCACATGCGCACACCGCACATCGGCGTAATCCCCGATCTCTCCATAGAGGTAGAT
>NZ_PUED01000162.1 GCF_003024925.1 Paramuribaculum intestinale | reverse complement strand
AATACGGCAGTCTCCGGGTTCTAACCTAGTTCGCTCGTCGGCAGGGTCAGATGTGGTTAAGAGACAGGTATGTACCCATTTGATTTTCTCGTTCTTGACGCCCTTGGTGCCAAAACATGAGAGGGCAAGCAGCAGTAAAGCCCACCATTTGGCGTTCCAAGGATTATTGAACAGTCCTCCCGCCTCGTTGAGATTGCCGAGCACCTTCATTGTCTCGGAATGGAACCGCCAACCGCCAATAAACGACTGGCAGAACCAATAGATATTGGCGACCACAAGTATCAGACTTATGCCACGGAGCATATCCATGATTTTAGCCAAAGACCTGAGGTCATCCTCTTGTTGCGACATAATAATTTGAAAAAAATGTTTCAGCGTACTATTTATTAGTATATGGCAAATGAACCATTACGCTACAAATGCAGTAGAAAGGAAAAGCCAGTGAGTGTCCGTCGTTATCAACGGGAGCGGTATAACAAGACTGAAAATGTCAAAACTCACTGTAGAAGTCTTCCCGGGAGGAAGGTCCTTTCTCGTCCAATCAAGGGGCGATTATAAAACTTGACAAGAAGGTTGGCGAATGATGTTCGTCAGCCTTTTTAATGTTTCGGTCGTTGACCGCGCTTCTTCTTTTTCTTCATGCGACGGATGAATTCTTCCTCATCCGGATTGAAACTCTGACCTTGCTGAAATAGATCCAGCCCGGGAATTGTGAGGTCATAGTCGTCTGATATATCCCTGTTAGTTGTGGAGGGACGATTCTGATTTGCGGTTTTTTCATGAGGTTGAGCTGTAGCTTGTCCGTCACCGCTGTCCTGATGTGAGTTTCTCTCCGGCTGTTCTTGTTCATTGACCGGGGAAATAGGTTTATCCTCAGAATTGTTGAACCAGCGGTCAAGAGCATTTGCGGAGAATGCTTTGCCAAGTCGAGAGCCATTCAGAACCGTCTTTGTGTTATGGTCAATGAAAGTGGCTCCATATATACGACCCTCGTCCGTGTAGCGTAGAATCAGGTCGATGTTCTGCTCATGGAGTCCGGCTATGAAATCATCCTTACCGGCTGACCGGCTCATGACAGCGGAAACCATTCTCTTTGTAGGACGGATATCAATCTTGTCTTTGGCTCTTTCAAACCGTGCTTCAATCGCTGTTCTGCTTGCAAACTTTCCAAGTCGCGAAGCCTTCAAGGGAGTTGAGATAGTCTTGCCGTCATCATCGGTAGCATGATATACCAGTCCATGATACTCCCGACCGTTGACTCTTCCGTCAGCAGCCTCACACCTTATATTATATAAGGAGAGGATTGCGTTGAACTCTCCAAGAGTCTGGAACCTGTAACGCATACCCACCATCTTGACGGTATTGGCAACCTGACGCTTTATATCTCCGTCAGGGTCAACCTTACGGATGGGCATATCGAGAGTAATCTTTTCTCTTTCAGCGGGCTTCAATCCATATTTTTTCTCAATCTCCCGGGTTATCTCCTTGCTTCGGTAAAAATTGTTCCTGTCGGAGATACATCTACCGTCAGTGCCAACCCTAAGAGCCACGATATGAACATGGTGCCTGTCTATATCTTCATGCTTCACTATGAGATATGGCATCTCACCGAATCCCATCTTTTCCATATACTCATGGGCAAGTCGAGTGAAATCAACATCACTCAGTCTATCATCAGGATGCGGATTCAATGAAATGTGCATCATAGGTTTTTCAGTACGTGTGGATGAAGGCATCCATCGTTTGAAATCCTCGAATACACGACCGATATTGATTTGACCGGATCCGTCATTGAAGATAAGGTTTGTATCAAGTACACGGCCTTTTTCTTTATTGATTTTCTCCCCGTTATATGCTATTGCTCCATAAAGAGAATTGCCTAATGAGATTTTAGCAACCATTGCTCGTCAAATTTATTGGCGAGATCAACAATCTGCCTGTTTATCCGGGCAAGTTCCTTTGTGTATTGCTCCAGACGATATAAGGCAGTCATTGCTTTCTTTTCGGTGAAATTCTCTCTTAACGTCTTGACCAGAGTGTCATAACTTACTCCAAGTGTACGGTACTGGGAGTTGAGGGATGAAAGGCGGTCTATGAATTTTCGTGTATTCTCATCTATGACAAACACCTTGAATGGCTTGCCAAAGAATTGCATTTTTATGAACGCTGCCATAGATTCCACTCCTGACCGTTCGTGCATGGCGATGAGTCTGGCGTGCTCCTGAGCATTGAAATTGACCGTACATCGGAACACCGTCGGATCAAGCTTGGGTTTTCGCCCTGCATTTCGATAGTTATTACTCATAAATTATCATGTGGATTTGTGGGTTTCGCAAAGCGACTGTGAGTGGCAAACCGCAGGTTATTCGCAAGAATTTACGACTTCGGAGTAAATTGTACCATGCGCAGCATGGCAAGGGTGCCGTGTGCCGCAATTTTAATTGCGTGCATCGTGGCACATACCTTGCCATGTCTATGTGGACATTCTATCCTATATAATATGTGGAATGTTGTTGATTTCGGTGCCGGTTAATCCGAATCAGCGTGTTTCCCTGTCTTGCATGGAGCGGCTTGTGGCGTATCTCCGGTGCTTTTGCTGATATAAAGTTACGAAAAAGTCATGGCATATACCAAATTTCGAGAGGGGCTGAAGCCACTTTTTTGAAATGGCTTGCTTTCATGTGTGTGCGGAAGTGTTTCTGTTTTGAAATTCCGGGTGTTGAAAGACCCGGGTAGCGAAAGTGACAAGCCGTGCCATATTGGACATTCGTAATGCCACGACCTCTAAAAATTTGGAGACCTTATGATTAAGTCATTAACTTTGCAACACATTCAGCCGATGATACTATCCTTGAACAGTTCAAAGTATTGTGTTAAGGAACGACATTTCAACAGATAGTCACATCGTATGAATTTTCAATCTGACGCTCAATAATTCCTATGACAGCTCAGGAATAAGGTTGAATGTATGATGTACTTACAGTTCATATTATCTACTTGTGGAACTTGTTTTGAATACTTCATACTGTCTGCCTATTGTCTGCTCAATCATAAGAATGGCAATATTGACTGTCAATTTATCCATCTATAGTTAATATCCTAATATCTATATGCGTAAAGGTCTTTACACGTATCGGGTATATTCAGGATTACGGCTGTAGGAAGAGCGAGGCTGACCGATGGTGACAAATCGGGACAAATCATGTGTTTGTAAAGCCACGATACTTAAAAATTTGGAAACAGGCTGCTGCATATCGTAATTTTGCATTGCTGACTGGCCAACGGTATTCCGCCAAGCGTTCAAATAATGTCCATAGGAATCGCATTTGCCCGAATACCATAGCCGTCCGGCACAAGAAAACGCTTGCAGTATTTCGGTCTTGAACAGTCGCATAACAGTCGCAGTTGTCAAAATGTTACTCTCGGACAATCTTGCCACCTGATATGAGCGGTTCGAGCTGACAGCAAGTTCCACCCCAACCATTTAATAAATTCGCAGACATAGGCGGTCGCCAGCAACAGTTCCCCGGGAAACAGAGCCGGTCTGTTTGCAAGGCTTGCGCTGACGGCCATCGCTATGCTCTGACAAAACCACTCTATCTGCAATTAGAATGAAAGATCCAAAGTTTGTTGCCTTTTCCACTCAAAAGGGTGGTGCCGGCAAAACAACCATGACGGTACTGATGGCGAGCTATCTTTACTATGTCAAGGGATTGAAAATCCTCGTTGTTGACTGTGACTATCCCCAGTTCAGCATTGAGGAAATGAGAAAGCGGGATTCCACGCTGCTCGAAATCAACGACTCCTTCAGAAAGGCTGTGATGGAGAACCGCAGGCGGACGGGACTTGAACCATATCCGTTGCTCATGGTCAAACCTGAAGACGCCATGCTCAAGGTAAGGGAAATCATCGAGGCGGGCAATGAGATTGACGTAGTCTTTTTCGACCTGCCCGGAACAGTCAACAACCGTGGAGTTGTCAATATTATCAACTGCATGGATTCTGTGATAGTTCCGATAGCGGCAGACAAGGTAATACTCGAAAGCTCTCTCGCCTTCGCGCTCAAAATTCAGGAATGGCTCACTACCGGTAAATCTCAGGTAAAGGAGATGTATCTTCTCTGGAATCAGGTTGACGCTCGTGAGAAAACCGACCTCTATGACCAATATGAAGAGTTATTCGAGGAACTGGGGTTACAGACTCTCAAGACGAAGATTCCTGACACCAAGAAGTATCGCAGAGAGGGCTCAAAGACGCTCGACCGCCCGGTATTCCGCTCTACAGTCATGCCCCCGGACAAAACGCTGCTCAAAGGTTCGAGGCTTCCCGAACTGGCGGAAGAAATACTGTCGCTGCTCAAATCCTGACGGCTATGGCAAAAGTCTATGAATCGGATGTCGATCCCGACGATTTCATCAGGTCATTCCGCGAGGAGCCCTCCGGTGTGTCATCGCTGAAGAAGAAACCCGCTGATAACACTGAGGATAAAAATCCCGAAACGGCTCCGGTGCCGGAATCGCCACCAGCCGTCAAACCGCGACAACGAAGCAGTGCCTCTAAGGAGGATGAGGAGATGTTTTCTCAACGGTTTGTGAGGAATATGTCTCACATGCGTCCGCAGATGAAATACCTTATGGTAGAGGTATCACCGGAGTTTGTGAGGAAAATACGAAGAATACTCTCATACGAAAATGGTCCGTCATGCTCTGTGAAGGCTTATGTCAATAATGTACTGGCCGAGCACTTCAAGGAGTTTGAGGATATAATCAAAAAAAGACTATGAATATCGAATGTCAAACGATAGAATTCCTACCCACAAGGTCACTATAGCCGTAACACAGGATACCACAGAAATCGAGGTTGCACCGGTTGATCCCGCCCGGATTGCCTATGTCGAAAAGTATCTGACCCGGAAAGATTCCGCATCAGCTAAAACTTATATCTATCCGGAGGTACTTGCCGTAATAAGGCGGATGGTACAGAGGTGCGGCGTTCCGCAAGCAACCATAGGCGGCTATCTCTCGGAGATAATTCTTGACCATTTTGAGAAGAACCGCGACATTATGCAGAGCATATTTGACGACAACAAGTCCAATCTGTTTCAATGAATGCAATACTGATTTTTCTCCTTTTGGTCAGCAATATATCACTTGCCACG
>NZ_PUED01000161.1 GCF_003024925.1 Paramuribaculum intestinale | reverse complement strand
GATACTCCAGAGCGTGCGAAACAGAATTATCACCCGACATATCGCCGGAATACACTCCGAGCGGCACATAAGCCTTCTCAAGATAGAGATCTATGTCGGGACGCATCGGATTATCTTTTCCGGGCGTCGTGGCCGAACGTTTCATGGCCTCATAGGCTGCATCGATATCGAAGTCGGTAAGTCCCTTCCGCCATGTATCCACAATCACCGGAAGCGACGGATCCCCCTCCATAGTGAATGTTTCGCGCCCATAAAGCTCCCATTTCGGCAACCACCCCCACTCCTTCGACATGTCGACCATCGATCGCACCATATCGATCTGACGTTCGGGATAGACGAGCGTCATAAGCTGATGAAGGTTGCGGTAGGTGTCCCACAGCGAGAATACCGTATATCGGTCATAGGTCGAATGTCCGTTTTCGGCACTCTCCATTTTCGGATACTGACCGTTGACGTCGTTGAGCACATTGGGATGAATCAGAGCATGATAAAGTCCGGTGTAAAACACCCGCTTCTGCTCGTCGCTGCCGCCCTTGACACGGATTCGGCCAAGATCGTCGTTCCAGATCTTCTTTGCGTCGGCTGCGATGCGGTCGAAAGTCAGACCGGCCTGCTCCTTGTCGAGATTCTCGCGGGCATTGGCCACCGACACAAACGACACACCCATTCTGACCTCCACCTGTTCGCCAGGCTTAAGATCATCGTAGCTATACCAATATCCTATGTCGTCGCCCGACAGTTCTCGGCCGTATTTCGTATAGAGTTTATATTTGCCGTTGTCGGGATCCCATGCTGCTTCCGGCCCCTCCATCTTGCGCTGCATTTTCCAGTAGCCCTGCGATGAAGGCGCCTTGCTGACACGCATCACGAAATAAATCGGAAACACTGCCTGGGCATTGTAGCAGAACGTGCCGAGCAACTTCGATCCCTCTATCTCCGTAGGGCTTACACGGCGCACTGTGGCTCCGCTCTCATTGGTCAGCCCCTCGCCGAGATTGATAAGTATATTGCCGCGGCCGCCGGGGAATGTATATCGCTCGGCCGAACTGCGCTTTGTTGCCGTCACTTCGGTGACGATATCATATTTCGTCAGACGATTTCCGTAATATCCCGGAGTTGCGGTTTCCTCCGTATAGGCCGAGCCATACTTGTGATAGTCCGGCTCCAGATCGCCGGTGGTGGCCATGGTCAGCAACGAGCCCAGTTCGGGACATCCGACTCCGCTGAGCGCTACATGGGCGTAACCGGTGAAAAACTTGTTGTTGAATTCGTAGGGGGTCGACCACCATCTCGCGTCCTTGTCATACACGTTGTCCGATGACCCCATCACATTGAAAGGCACCACCGACATCATGCCGTTAGGCACTATGGCTCCGGGATTGGTGGTACCGAAATTAGTGGTGCCGACAAAAGGATTCACATAGCTTGTGTAATCCTCGGCCGACGCCACCCCTGCCATGCCTAACGTCAGTATGGCGGCCATGGCTCTTGTTCGCAGTTTCAGCATATCTGGTTGATTATGGATTTTGTTTTTAAGGTCAGTTTCACGGTCGATTGTTGATTGCGGCCGATACAGTCGCCCTGCATCGCGTTAAAGTGCAAAGTTACAAAATAATGACGCCAGATGCAACCCCTTCGCCATAAAAAAACAAAACCATCAGACCACGCCTTATCAACTACGCGGTCGCTGCGGTATCGACCAACCGACACCGCAGATCATAGAACCCAGTGAATGAGGCGAGTTCAGCGCTCGCCCCAGCGGGAGCGGAGGGGATAGCGGGCGGTGTGGACGAGGAGGCGCAGGGAGGTGTTGTAGGTCCAGTAGGCCCACGTCCAGTTGAGCAGCACATTGGCCTTGTTGCGCATTCCGAGAATGGATATCAGATGGATAAACATCCATGCCAGCCATGCCGGCCATCCGTAGAGATGCATGTGTTTAAGATCGGCCACTGCAAGATTGCGGCCGACAGTGGCCATTGACCCCTTGTCGTTGTAGACAAAAGGCTCGGTCCAGCGGTCACGGTTGAGATTGTCGGCAAGGTGTCGCGCCTGCTGTATGGCCACCTGTGCAAGCTGAGGATGACCATGAGGGAAAGCCTCAGTGGCCATATACGCTATATCGCCCACCGCAAACACGTCGTCAAGACCTTTCACGCGATTGAAGCGATCCACTTCAAACCGGTTGCCCCTGACAAGCGTCGGTCCGGTTCCGCCCATATCGAAAGTCACTCCGGTCACTCCCGCCGTCCATATTACCATTCCGGCTGTCAGGCGTGTGCCGTCGTCGATGGTCACCTGCTCGTCGGTGTACTCTTTCATCACATGGCCAAGCCGCACGTCGACCATCAGTTCGCCAAGATATTTCAGAGCTTTTGCCGACGACTGCGGCGACATGGCGCCAAGCAGCTTGTCGGATCCTTCGAGAAGCGTGATGTTCACTTCATCGATATCGATCGAGGGATATTCGCGTTTGATGATATCGCGCTTCATCTCGCCCAAAGCGCCGGCGACCTCCACTCCCGACGGACCGCCGCCTACCACCACAAAGCTGAGCAGACGACGACGCAACTCGGCGTCGTGGGTGAGCGACGCACGTTCCAGACGGTCGAGTATCTCATCGCGCGTGCGCATCGCTTCCGAAACGGACTTGATGGTATAGACATACTTGATCAGCTCCGGATTGCCGAAAAAATTATTGGTTGTTCCGGCCGCTATTATCAGCCGGTCATAACTCAATGTTTCATACTGTGTCTGCAGCTCCTTACGATCCACATCAATACGCTTCACCTCGCCGAGGTGGAATCTCGCGCCCTTGACCTTACCCTTGCGCATCTCCCGCCTGAACGGAAACGAGATGCTCGCCGGATCGAGTCCGCTCGACGCTATCTGATAGAACAGCGGGGGAAACGAGTGAAAATTGTTGCGGTCAACGAGTATGACCTCGAAGCGGCGCTTATCAAGACCTTTTATGAGATTGAGGCCGGCAAACCCACCTCCGACTATTACTATACGCTCTTTGGTTTTCATATATCTTGAACAAATATTCAACGGTTAATGTTTCACAATTTCTTTTCAAAAGCCATGCGCTCGCCCGACGCATATCTGACCACTCCGCAGCCCGAATATCCCAGACGTTCAAGCATGCGGAGCATGGCTTCGTTGTCGTAATTGGTGTCGATCCGAATCGAGTGCATTCCCTCATCGACGGCATAATTTTCAAGACGACGCATCATCTCCGAGGCCACTCCCCTGCGCAAAGCCTCGGGCGCTACGGCCAGACGATGGACTGTCAGATACGGCTCACCATCGGTCAGCCATCTGCCGTCGATATTGTCGTAGGCCGCCTCACCGGTGAGCGGAGCCGAGCAATATCCCGACATCCGTCCCGACCGGTCGACAGCCACAATGGCTGTCCCGGCCGAAATATCGGCCTCTACATTGGCCGGCGACGGATACTCCATGCTCCACTGGCGTTTGCCGGCCGCAAGCATTCGACGGCGGGCAGCGTCGAGTATTCTCCACGCCTCGCCGGCATCGGCATCTGTCGCGTGTCGCAAAACTATCTCACTCATATAATTATCCAGATTATCACCCGTCATATATCTCGTTTGATCCTACATAACTCGATCCAAGATGCCGTCAGCGCTACCAGACACACCACTGCCTGCGCGGCGTATGCCCATACACGATCTGGCAGACCCGACGCCATGACCGCACACACTGCGATCGCCACCGATCGGCCGGCTATCGATAACGTTCGGCCTCCGGGTAAAACGCCGAAACATCTTCGGCACACCATTGCATAGACTGCTATATCAAGAGCATAGACCGCACACATCGCCACTCCGATCCCTTCAAGGCCTCCTGCGACATATCCGGCAGCTACAGCCGTAAAAACCGTCACCGTCCCATAAACACCTTCAAGCCGGAAATACAACCGACGGTGTCCCATAGCGAGCGGCACATACCCCAACGGATATGACACTCCTTTAAGCACCATTGCCACCGACAGCCATCGCAACATCGGGATCATGCCATCAAACTCACTACTGAAAAGCAACCCGGTCACCAGCGGAGCCATTGCCGACAACAGACACGACATCGGAGCCAGCACCGTAAGCACCGCACAGATCTGATGCTCCACCACATCACTCATGGCCTTACGGTCGCCAGCAAGAGCGCTGATTCTGGGGAAATAATCCATAGCCATAGCCATGAACACCAGAGATGCACACTGGGAGCTTACCGACGACGCGGCATTATACATGGCCACCGACGACTCGCCAGCCTCGGCACGAAGCCATACGTTGACTGCAAACGTCACACCTACCGACATAGCGCCTACAGCCATCAGCGACATGCCGCTACGCAGAAGCCGTCGCACAAGAGGCTTATGATCGCGCAGCCGCACTCCTACGCTACCTCCGTATCGCCGCAAACGACCCACGGCCCGCGAATAAAACCATAGCCCTGACAACGATCCGGCGATCATCGCAGGAACAATACCGTTGACCGAAAAAGCCCAATATAGCGGCACGGCCACAACTACCGACACGACGGTGGAACAGATCGTCGCGCCGGCCAGAGGCCGCAGCGAGCGCGTGGCCTGCAGCAACGCCTGACGTCCCGTGGCGGCCACACTCATGCCCACCATCAGCGACAAACACATGAAACCTACAGTATATTCATAGCTGCCAAAAGTCAGAAGGCTCAGCAACGGGCTCATCAACAAGCACAATATCGCGCCGCCTACGGCACAGAGATCCGTCAGCCGCCGACTGACCGTCGCCGCCACCCTGCAAGACTCTTCGTCGTCAGACATGCCGGAAATCTCCCTGACCACGGCAAGATTCAGACCCGCAACAGCTATCTGCTGCACCACAGCGGCAGCCGAAGCGTAAAGCGATGCGACGCCCATGCCGCCGACACCGAGCAACAGCGCCGCAGACTTGCCGCGTATCATTCCGGCAAGAATCTGCACAGCCTGCACCCCACCGTAAACGCCCATGGCACTGAATGCGCCACGCACGCTGTCGGCATATGATCTGGCCGTCTCCACTCCATTTTGTCTGCTTTCAGCCATAATAAACGACAAAATTAGCCAATCTCACCGAATTAACATAGCCCCATCCGATTTTTCGCAAAACAGTTTTTTAGAGCGTGAAGTCATCTTGACTTTTTGAATCTGTTAATGTGTTTAAG
>NZ_PUED01000160.1 GCF_003024925.1 Paramuribaculum intestinale | reverse complement strand
CTTTCTATCCCCTCAAAGGTCTTTTCGGGCGATTTTCGTCAGGTTTCATCGGTCACGATGCCCGCATCGCTTCCTCCTCAACTCACGCAAATCTATCCGAGTATCGGTCTATAGCGGCGCAGGGATGGACAACATGCGTCGGATCACCCGCCGCCATAGCGTGAAGATGGCATATCTGATCACTACCAAGAACCAGAACGACTGACGCCGGCCGACAGTCTACCGCCACGCGTCACTATTTTTCAGTAAGGAAAGTGGATGTGGCGTCCACTGCCATCTCAAAGGCGCGCGGCTGGCCGGGAACGGTGATGAACAGATGTACGGCGGAGGGCAGGATGCTGTGGCAGACCTCCACGCCCGCCTCCCGAAGCCGAGAGGCCATGTCGACAGCCTGATCGCGGAGTATGTCGCGGCCGGCGCTGACCATCATCACCGGCGGGAGCTGCACAAGCGTTTCGGAGGCCGCACAGAAGGGCGACAGGAGCGGATCGCGCGCGTCGGCTTCTCCGGCGTATGCCTCGTTGAAAGCTTCCATAATCTGACTGTCGAGTCCGTAGCCCGATCCGTAGGCCTTCCAAGACTCAGAGCCATCGCTCCACGCCTTTACGACCGGATAGAACAGAACGAGAGAGCGCAGCGCATCGGCCGGGAGCCGTGCGCCGCCTGCCGACCGTCCGGAAACTATGGCGAGAGCCGCCGACAGAGCGAGGTTGCCGCCGGCACTGTCGCCGCCAAGCGATATGCGCCCGGTGTCGAACCCATAGGTCCCGGCATTGGCCAAAGCGAAGCCTACTGCCTCAAGCGAGGCATCGAGCGCGTGAGGAAATGGATAGCGCGGCGCGAGCGGATAATCAACAGCCAGCACGGCCACACCAGCCCGGCGCGACAGCTCGGCACAAAACCGCGCGCAACTGTTGATGCTGCCGAAACACCAGCCGCCGCCATGCAGATAGATCAGCACCGGAAGCCGGGCACTGCCGGATGACGCGGGTCGATAAAGGCGGTAGATTTCCGAAATATCGGTGGCAACTACATCGGCGGGGATCATCGGCGGCGCATTGCGCGACGCTCTGACAGCCTCGAGCGCAGCATCATCGCCTGCCATGGCACGTCTGACGGCCTCTTCCTGACGTTTCTGAAGTCCCTCGGGCAACGAGCGCAAAAAAGCATCGGCCTCACGGGCCAGAACGGTGTCGACACTCAACGTATCGGCGCAGGCGGGGCGTGATGCCGCCATACTGACGGCTGAAGAGACGGAAATAGCTGCAGCGATGGCCAACAGATATGCAGAAAATTTTCGGGGCATAGGCGTCAATATAGATTAGAGCGGCAAAGATAGGCAAAAACCTCAGAACTATCGACACCCGGCAGACAGACGTTGAAAACCGCAATGACAGCGCCCACTGTGACCAGGGCAAAAATTCATGGCGCAGTGTGACAGAATAGTCGCCTTTCACATTGCGCCATGAGGGTTATTCGGCATTGTTTTTCAGCCACTCCGTACGGATCTTGTCGGGCAAATGCGTCACCTTGAAACCGGAGAATGTGGCGTTGAATCCATCACCGTCGGGACTGGCCGCGAACATTCCGATCTTCATGGGGCGGCAGGATTCCATCCACGCATTGCGCATCATGTGATATTCCTTGTCGTCAAATGAATAGAAAATTTCCACAGCATCAAGCCGACGCACAGCCTTGATCCATATCGCCTCTACCGGACGATCAAGAGCGATGACACTCCAGTCGGATGTGCGATGGGTGACTACAGTGCTGAGATTATACTTTCCATCGACATACTCTATCCCAGCCTTGATATAGTTCTCGTGGTCGATACGCAACATCAGTCCGGCCTGATCGAAACGCACCTTATAGTCGCCCGTGACCTTCACTTTGGCCTCGAATTCGCCTCCGTATTCGGCATAATAGAACGGAGCGTCGTCGACTGTAAAACCATAATGGGAGATTCTCCAGCAGTCGCTTCCGGGCGTCACCGCCATGGTGAGATCGTTGCCGGATATGTGCCATTGCGACGGCTCGTTGAACCAGTTCATTTTCTCAAGCGTCTGTGCCGAAGCCGGCTGAAAAGGGAGCATTGCAAGCAATGCGAGCAGTTTCGTTTTCATATAAGCAACTCTCCAAAATTAGTTGATATTATCCAACTCATCAATAGCCCGTGGCTTCATGATAACCATGTTTATTGTTAACTTTGCAAAGTTAATACGCGAATAAACAGACTGCAATGGCTAAAAATAACCATTTTTACTTATGGAACGACCATTGAAGCAACTTGACCGGCTGCTGCGTCAGTCACCGGCCGAACGCCACGAAAACTTGTTTGAAGCAGCCATGGCGCAGGCGCGGTCATTGGCCACTCTGGAAAATGTCGTGGCGGTGATCAGCGACATGACAAGGAACGAGAGCCGCATCATAGCGGGCGGCTTTGCCAAAACACTCGGACTGGATGGGTATGAACATGAGAATTCAATCTGGGAGAGCCGAATACTGTCGATGATGACCGAAGAGCAGCAGGAGGCAAAGGTGATAGCCGAGCTGCGGTTTTATCACCTCATGCGACATCTGCCCAAAGCGCGACGGCAACAGCACTGCCTGATCAGCCGGCTGCGCATGCACACCCCCGACGACAGATGGGTGGATGTGATGCACAGGATGTATTATGTCCATGATCCGGCGTGTGACAATGTGCTGTATGCGATATGCCTCTACGGGCCGATGATGTTTGACTTCAAGGGGAGCAGCTATATGGTGGACATGACCACCGGCATCCGCGAAGAGCTGTCGGCGGAGGCCAACGGCGCTGTGCTCAGCCGCCGCGAGCGTCAGGTGCTGTCGATGATCGATGAAGGGATGAAGAGCGTGGAGATAGCCCGGAGGCTCAATATAAGCGTCCACACCGTAAGCCGTCACCGTCAGGAAATATTGGCCAAACTTCAGGTTAAGAACTCGATCGAGGCTTGTCGCCGGGCAAAAGCCATGAAGCTGATATGAGCGACGGATTGGTGTGTTAACGATGCGACTAAATCAGCAAAGTAACTCTTAAAAGCTACACGCCATCGTCTGAAAGCAAAAATCACTCGAACAAATCTCAAAAATCACTCGCAGCTGATTTTTGCAAGTTACTTATTTTGTATATTTTTGTGGAAAATCTCAAAAGACCATGATACGATCATCCATACTTCGCTTTGTCGCCATGACGTTTTTCGGCGTGTTTGCTTCCGTGGCATCCGCCCAGTGGAATACCGTGCCGCCCGACGCCGTGGTGCCCGACTGGCGGTCGGAAGTGCCTATTGCCGTACACCCCGACACCTCGCTTGTGAATCTCTACGAACGCGCATGGGAGATCGCTTCGGGACGCGTGCGCCGCGGCCCCGAGGGGATGGTGGCGTCGCCATATCTCGACGAGAACTGCTATGACGACCAGATATGGATCTGGGACGGATGCTTCATGGTGATGTTCTCCAAATACGCCCCGAATGCGTTCCCGGGCAAGGAAACACTGATGAATTACTACGCACCCATCCACGACGGCGCCCCGAGTCCGCTGCGCATACATCTGCGCGACAATCCCCCGCTGTTTGCATGGGTAGAGAAGGAGAACTATCTGTTTACGGGCGACACAGCCCAGATCGACATGGTGGTCCGCGACAAACGCTATCTGCAGAAGCACTATGACTATTTCAACTCGCTCCAGTGCGGCGAGCGCAACGACGAGCTTTCGACGCAGCCGATCAGAATCACCGTGCGCCGCGACTCTCTCGGAGAGATCATAGGCTATTCATGGCACGGAGGAGCCTCCGGCATGGACAACACTCCACGCGGCCGCGACTGCGGAGGCTATCAGGGAGCATTGTGGATCGACGCCATAAGCCAGCAGGCTCTGGCGGCCACCAACATAGCCGAACTGTGCCGTCTGCGCGGCGACACTGCTCAGGCTTCGGCGTGGCAGAAGGAGTTCGAGCGGCTCCGCAAGGTGGTCAACGACCGCTACTGGGATGAACGCGACGGCTATTACTACGATGTGAATCTTGCCACTGGCGAGCCCTCGCGCGTGATGACTCCGGCATCGTTCTGGGCCATGCTGGCCGGCATTCCCGACTCGACACAGGCATCAAGAATGGTGGAACGTCTGCGGTCGGAAGCATTCATGGGCGGTGAAAGGCCATGGAACTCGCTTTCGCGATCGGATCAGGACTTCGATTCGGTGACCGGCAACTACTGGCGCGGCGGCATCTGGCTGCCGATCGTCTACATGGGATCGAAGGCTCTCGAACGCTACGGCTATTGCGAGCTGGCCGACTCTCTGGCCGAGAGAGTGGTGAGAATGCAGGCACGGATCTATGAGCAGACCGAACCCCACACAATATGGGAGTGCTACAGCCCGGTAGCCGACGGGCCTTCGACGGAACACGGCCACCGTGTGCGTCAGGAATTCTGCGGATGGTCGGCCCTGGGCCCGATATCGCTTTTTATCGAAAACATAATGGGCTTCCGCAAAGCCGACGCACTCAGCCGCACTCTGACATGGGACATCAAGGCCTCAAACGGCACTCACGGGCTGCGACGCCTGCGGTTTGGCGACGTGGAGACATCACTTGTCTACGACGCCCCCACCAATTCTATTGCAGTGAGCGCCAACCGACCCTATACCCTCGTGGCCCGCGGCCGAAGCATACCCGTAGCCGCCGGCGAGAGCACCATCAGCCTCTAAGCGCTACCTCGACACTGCATCGGGATCGGGAGAAAGAGCCCTATGATTCCCACAACAAACGCAGGAGACTGTGTCAATCACAAGGTTCAATAATTTTCCATTCGGTCTATGAGCTAAGAAAGATTTGAACCCGACGGGGATTCCGACTCTTTTACAGCAGTCCTAAACGTGCTGACATTGTGTTAAGTTTTTCCCGATAAGCCGTCATCATATCCTTCGGCAAAAAGGATTCCTCGATGAGGGCATACCACTTAGGCAATGTCTTGGCAAACTTCTTGAAAAGCTTTTCGATGGCTTTTTCATCCATTCCGCTGTCAAGCATTGCCTTTTCAAAGTCAGCTCTTTTTATCTTTTTTTTCTTGCCATTCAGAGTCAGTGCCAGCTCCTCATCATCTTCAGGCATCACGATTGAGGTGGACAGGAGGTCATAGGCAGGAGTCAGCATATAGTTGTCTGCCGGACGGTAAAGTGAGAAGTTCTTCAGGTGCATGTCGGCATTACCCG
>NZ_PUED01000016.1 GCF_003024925.1 Paramuribaculum intestinale | reverse complement strand
GCCTTGAGAGCGTTGAGAAGGTCGGTTTCCGACACTTCATCCATCTCTCCCTCCACCATCATGATATTGTCGTAGGTAGCGCCTACCATCAGCTCCATATCGGCCTTTTCAAGCTGGTCGAATGTGGGGTCGATGACAAACTGTCCGTCGACACGTGCCACACGCACTTCGGAAATAGGTCCGTTGAAGGGCACGTCGCTGACTGCGATTGCCGCCGATGCCGCGAGTCCGGCGAGAGCGTCGGGAATATCCACGCCGTCGGTCGAATAGAGAGTGATGTTGACGAATGTGTCGGCGTGATAGTTGTCGGGGAACAGCGGACGGAGCACACGGTCGACGAGGCGCGAGGTGAGTATCTCGTAGTCGGAAGCGCGACCCTCACGCTTGAGGAATCCGCCGGGATAACGACCGAACGATGCATATTTTTCTTTATACTCTACCTGAAGGGGCATAAAGTCGACTCCTTCGCCGGCCTCCTTAGCGGAAACGACAGTGGCGAGGAGCATGGTGTTGCCCATGCGCAGCTCTACCGCTCCATCGGCCTGCTTGGCAAGCTTGCCTGTTTCGAGGGTGATCTCACGACCGTCGGGCAGGGCGATGGTTTTCTTGATTGGATTTAACATATCGGATTCTTAATTTCTATTGCTTCAAAGTCATATCTGCAAAAATCACGCAAAGATAGCAAAAAATATTGACATACCGCCCATTTTCCCGAGTTTTAGTATTTTTATGCATTACACATAAGCCGGTCAGTCATTATTGCGTATCGTATCAGGCTACAGGAGTGGGGACGGCGTGTTGCGTGTTTGACGAAAAAAATGTAATTTTGTGATTGGGTAACATTGCCCGGCCGCAAACCACCTTTAACCATGGAGCCAGACAAGCAATACAATATGACCCCCGAAGAGGAAGAACGCCTGATAGAAAACGAGTTTCAGGACGTGCTTCAGGGCTATCTCAAAAGCAACCACCGCAAGAAAGTGGAGATCATAGAGCGCGCCTTCCGCTTCGCGAAAAAAGCCCACGGCGGAATACGCCGCCGTTCGGGCGAGCCTTACATACTCCACCCAATAGCTGTGGCGAAGATCGCCAGCCAGGAGATAGGGCTCGGCTCCACATCGATATGCGCCGCCCTGCTCCACGACGTGGTGGAGGACACCGACTATACGGTGGAGGACATCGAGCGCCTGTTCGGGTCCAAGATAGCCCAGATAGTGGCGGGGCTGACAAAGATATCGGGAGGCATATTCGGCGAACAGGCGTCGGCGCAGGCCGAGAACTTCCGCAAGCTGCTTCTGACCATGAGCGAGGACATAAGGGTGGTGCTGATCAAGATGGCCGACCGGCTGCACAACATGCGCACTCTCGGCTCCATGGCTCCGGCCAAGCAGTATAAGATCGCCGGCGAGACGCTGTATATCTACGCCCCGCTCGCCCACAGGCTCGGACTCTTCGAGATCAAGACCGAGCTGGAGGATCTGAGTTTCAAATATGAGCATCCGAAGGCCTACGAGCGCATCTCGGAACTGATCCGTCAGTCGGAGGCGCGCCGGTCGGCGGTCTACAACGACTTCGCAACCCCGATCCTTGCGGCTCTCGACAAGATGAACCTGCGGTATGAGGCCAAGGCGCGGCTGAAATCGGTCTACTCGATCTGGCGCAAGATGGAGACGAAACATGTGCCGTTTGAGGAGATCTACGACCTCTACGCGATGCGCATCATATTTGACTGCGACGACCCATCGCAGGAGAAAGGGATATGCTGGAGCATCTATTCGGCTATAACCGACCTATACCGGCTGCACCCCGACCGTACCCGCGACTGGGTGAGCATACCCAAGGCCAACGGCTATCAGGCACTGCATCTGACGGTGATGGGTCCTGACGGCAACTGGGTGGAGGTGCAGATACGCTCGCGGCGCATGGACGAGATAGCCGAAAAAGGGTTTGCCGCCCACTGGAAATACAAGAGCGGCGAGAGCGACGAGGAGAGCGAGCTCAACGAGTGGCTGCGCACAATCAAGGACATACTCGACGATCCGAACCCCAACGCCATAGACTTCCTCGACACTCTGAAAATGAATCTCTTCGCCTCAGAGATAGCCGTATTCACACCAAAAGGCCGGGTGATAACGATGCCGGCCGACTCATCGGTGCTTGACGTGGCTTTCGAGCTGCATTCGGAGATAGGCACCCATTGCATAGCCGGCAAGGTGAACCATAAGCTGGTGCCTCTCAGTCACCGCCTGCAGTCGGGCGACCAAGTGGAGGTGCTGACCTCGCAGAGCCAGACTCCCAAGGAGGAGTGGCTTCCCTTCCTGGCCACAGCCAAGGGGCGCACACGGCTCAAAGCGGCCCTGCGCAAGGTGCAGCAGCCTGTGATAGACAGCGGCAAGGCGATTTTCGACCAATATTTCAAGGAGCGCGAGGTGGAGGCGACCAACGAGATAGTCACCAAGATGCTCGCCTACTATCACCTGCCCTCGCGCGAGGCTCTGTACATGAAGCTCGGACAAGGGAGCATCGACCTTTCGCGCTACATTCTCAAGGAGTCGCCCAAGACCGAGCAGTCGCTGCTCTCCAAGCTTTTCAGGATAAAGCGGACGCAGCAGCCGCAGATCGTGACCGTGACCCCGGAGAAGGTCAATGTCAAGAAGACATACGCCCTGCGATGCACTGACACGGAGCGCAACTACGTGCTGTCGGACTGCTGCCATCCCATCCCCGGCGACGACGTGATGGGATATGTCAACGACCGCGGACAGGTGGAACTCCATTCTCTGACATGCCCCCGCGCCCAGGCTCTCAAGGCCGCCTACGGCCCGCGCATAGTCAGCACAGAGTGGGAACAGGTGAAACAGAAATTTCTCGCCGAGATACGCATAGAGGGGGTTGACCGCCACGGCATATTGCAGGAGCTCACCCAGATGATCTCCAACCAGCTCAACATCGACATACGCAGCCTGCATATCGACACCGACAAAGAGGTGTTTGCCTGCTCGCTGACAGTACTGGTGAGCGACACGCAGGTAGTAGGCGAACTGTGTCAGAAAATTAAAAAGATAAAGGGAGTGCAGAACGCTGCGCGTGTAGCCGATACCCCCGACTGAGCATATCACGAAACATGAAAACTAACGATACATCCGACAGACTGTCGCAATGGCTGCGGTGGGGAGTGTTTGCCGCCGCAGTGTTTCTCACCGTATATTTCCTTCCGCGCTCCGACGGACGGCACTACTCCTATGAAGTCAACCGCCCATGGTCGTACTCGCTGCTGACGGCACCGTTTGACATACCCGTATATCTCGACTCGGTCAGCGCCCGGCAGCTGCGCGACAGCCTTGAGGCCGGATTCGAGCCGGCTCTGAAACGCGATCTGAACACGGAGAAGAATGTGATAGCCTCGTTTGCCGGTCGCCTCAACTCGCCGGATACCCACATCACACTGTCGCCACTGGAACGAAATGCCATCCTGGCCAAGGTGAAAGGGATCTACGAGAAAGGCGTAGTGGAAACCACACTCTATGAAGCCATTGCCGCAGGGCGTCTGCCGCGCGCACGCCTGATACACGACAATGTGGCGATATCCATATCCACATCGGGCTATCTGTCGCCTCGCCGCGCCTACGCCCGGCTCGACAGCGCTCTTCAGGAGGACCGCCACCGTTCGGCGATATCCGCAGCCCGGATAGCCGAGCTGATAGTGCCCAACATCGTGGTGGACAGCCTCGAAACGGCACGTCTGCACGACGACATGATGCAGCGCGCCATGGCACCGGTGGGAGTGGTGCAGAAGGGAGAACGCATCATAGACCGCGGAGTCATAGTCACTCCCCGGCTCTACACCCTGCTCAACACCTATGAAGACCTGCTGAGCCAGCGAGGCATAGGCACCGACCGCTACGACTATTATCCGGTTATGGGTCAGGTGTTGTTCGTCATGCTTCTCTACGGCGCACTCTACGGATTCATGTTCTTTTTCCGCCCCGATTACTATGCTTCGCGTCGGACGATGCTGATGACGATGTCGCTGCTTGTGGCGTTCACCCTGTTTGCATTCGCCATGAGCCGCGCACTGAATTCCGGGCTGTACATGATGCCGTTCGCGATCATACCGCTGGTGCTGGTGGTGTTTCTCGATTCACGCACGGCCTTCTACTCACATCTGACGGCAGTGCTGCTCACCACCCTCGTGGCTCCTTCGACGCTTGAATTCGTGTTTCTGCAGTTCATCGCGGGAGTGGTGGCCATCACATCGACCAAAGAGCTGTCGCGCCGGTCACAACTCATACGCACGGCGATGCTGATCTTCGTGGCCTACGCCCTGTCGTACACAGCCATCGAGCTGATCCACAACGGCACTCTTGAGAGCGTATCGCTACGCGCCATAGGCTTTCTGGGCGTCAACGCCGTGCTGATCTCGTTTGCCTACATCGTCATATTCATTCTTGAAAAGCTGTTTGGCTTCACCTCAAAAGTGACCCTCGTGGAGCTGTCGGACATCAACAACCCGACACTGCGCGAACTCTCCGAGGAGTGTCCGGGCACATTCCAGCACTCCATGGCCGTGAGCAACCTCGCATCGGCGGCCGCAAGCCGCATAGGCGCCAACGTGACCCTTGTCAGAGCCGGAGCACTATACCACGACATAGGCAAGATCGACAATCCCGCATTCTTCACCGAGAACCAGCACGGGGTCAACCCCCACGACTCCCTGTCGGCCCCCCAGAGCGCACGGATAGTGATAGGCCATGTGGCCGACGGACTGCGCCGTGCCGAGAAAGAGAAGCTGCCGGCCGTCATACGCAGCTTCATCTCCGAGCATCACGGACGCGGCAAAGCCCGGTATTTCTACAACACATGGTGCAACGAGCATCCCGACGAGACTCCCGACGAGGATCTTTTCACCTACCCGGGCCCCAACCCGCGTTCGCGCGAGACATCGATACTGATGATGGCCGACGCCATAGAGGCGGCGTCGCGCAGCCTGAGCGAGCACACTCCGGAAGCTATCTCGGCGCTTGTCAACCGCATCATCGACGGCCAGATCGCCGAAGGTCTGCACGACGACTCCCCTCTGTCGTTCCGCGACGTAAACATCATCAAGGAAACGTTCGCGTCGCGCCTGCGCACCATGTACCATTCACGGATCTCTTATCCCGAACTCGTCAAATGAAACACCTTCGCACCCTCATAATCGCCGCAGCCGCCCTGCTGACAGCAATAGCCGCAGGAGCCTCGCAACCCGGCGCGAACGAAACGAAATTCACCACCGAAACCCCTGACCTCGAAGCCATACAGAAGGCCACATACGACCGTCACTCGCCATACTACTACCCGCGGCTGATGAAGGAGTATATGAGAAACGACACCCTGATGAAGCTCGACAAGTTCAGGCATCTCTATTTCGGATATATGTTTCAGGAGGATTACAACCCCTACCGTCCGAAAGCCTTCGAGCCTGCCGCCGAAAACCTGATAAACCGCCGCGAATGGACCCGCGGCGAGTGTGACTCCGTGATCAAATACTCCGAGAAGGCACTCGAAAACAATCCTTTCGACCTGCGCCACATGATGAACCTCATATCGGCGCTGAAAACCAAGGGGAAACGCAATCTTGCCAAAATATGGCAATACAAGCTCGACTATATACTCATGGCGATAGTATCGTCGGGCACAGGCGCCGACGAGGAGAACTCATGGATAGTCATATCGCCGGAGCATGAATACGTGCTGCTGAACGCCATGGGACTCGTGGCCGAGAAACACCTGTTTTTCGAGCCGTTCTACGAGCTGATCACAGCCCGCAAGCCCGACGGATCCACCGCCACATATTATTTCAACATAGCCACCATACTGGAAGAATATTACCGCAAATATCCCGTGGAGGAATAATAGTCAGCGCCGAGAATCCGTCACAAACACCGTTTCTTCCCTTTGACAACGTGACA
Organism: Paramuribaculum intestinale; assembly: GCF_003024925.1. Classification (GTDB taxonomy): domain Bacteria; phylum Bacteroidota; class Bacteroidia; order Bacteroidales; family Muribaculaceae; genus Paramuribaculum; species Paramuribaculum intestinale. The sequence goes on along the minus strand of NZ_PUED01000016.1, from coordinate 20,433 downwards.
TTAAGTAGATTCAACGGCTTTATACCCCACTCTCAGGTCGGCGGCACAGCCTTTTACCAGCAGGGAAATCAGGTCTTTACCTGTCGCCGGCACCTTCTCTGTGGAGCGTTGGCAATGAATATCATGTCCTGATGAGTTTCACCGACACTATCTATAGTGTGGCGATGAACCGTACTCCCGAAGCTGCCCTGATACAATAATCAGTCAGGCTCGACGGATAAGGCATTGCGCTGCAGTCCGGCGAGCTTGGCTCTTTTTATGGCCGAATGACGGAACAGGGTCGAGAAGCGCTGCTGATCCATCGACAGCAGATCGTCGCGCGTCAGCTCAAGCAGTTCGGGCCGCGGCTCAAACTCAGGCAACGGTCTGACCGGATCGGCCATACGGTTGTGGGGGCATGCTATCTGGCACGTGTCACAGCCATAGACCCGCCGGCCGAGCCTGACACCGGAAGGCAACGGCCCGCGGTGCTCAATCGTGAGGCACGACAGACAGCGGCGCGCGTCGAGCGAGGGGTGCGACGGATTGCCGTCGAGCGCCTGTCCGGGGCAATATACCACACAGCGGCGGCATCCGGCACACGAAAGGCGGCAAGGAGCGTCGGGCGTCATGTCGACGGTAGAGAGTATCGTGCCGATAAAGAAGTAGGATCCCGCTCCCGGAAGTATAAGCTGACAGTTCAGCCCGATAAAACCGAGTCCGGCCCTGACGGCCCAGTATCGCTCACGCAGCGGAGCCGTATCGACGCATACCCGCGTCAGCCCTCCCCATCGCTGACGCAGAACTTCGGCAGCACCTTCGAGCCGTCGACGCAACACCTCGTGATAGTCGTCGCCGAGCGCATAGGCCGCAAAACGGAGTTTTCCCTCTCCGGGCAACACCGGGGCGGCATAAGGGAAAGCGGCGACAATCATGGAGCGCGCACCTTCAAGCAGCAGCGAGGGATCGCGGCGCACGTCGGCATAGCGGTCGAGATAGTCCATCGTATCGTGGCATCCGGCCGCGATCCACTGGTCGTAGGCTGCTGCCGACCGTCCGTCGACCGGCTCTACAGCCGCTATGCCGAAACGATATGCGCCCGACTGCGACATAAGCCCTTCGAGGTCGGCATGTCCGGGCACATCACATCGGGAGGACATCGAATTCATATCCTTCGTTTTTCAGCCACTTTATGGCAAGCGGAAGAGCCGCTTTCATATTGTGCTCGGCCTTGAGCGAGTCATGAAAGACTATGATGGATCCGGGGCGTGCGTAGCGGCGCACATTGTCGAACACCTGATTGGGTCGCAACCGCTTCGAATAGTCGCGCGTGACAAGATCATACATGATGATGTTGTAGCGGCTTTTGATAGCCTTGGCCTGACGCCATCGGATGATGCCGTGGGGCGGGCGGAAGAGGTGGCTGTCGATCAGCCTGTCGGCCTCGGTTATGTCGCGCATATAGGTCATAGACGTCACCTTGAATCCCTGCAGATGATGCATCGTATGATTTCCGTAGCTGTGGCCACGTCGCTTCACCTCCTCGAACACCTCTGGATAGCGGCGCACGTTGTCGCCGACCATGAAGAATGTGGCCTTGATCCCTTCGGCATCAAGCAGGTCGAGCACCCAGGGAGTGACCTCCGGTATCGGCCCGTCGTCGAAAGTCAGATAGACAACCCTTCGTCTGCGGCGGTTGAGCCTCCACACCGCCTCCGGAAAAAGGAGGCGGTAGAGCAACGGCGGCTGTTCGATGAGTCCCATCGGCTTATTGTCCCTTCTGGGCGGAATTGAAGCGGAACTGTCGTTCGAGGTCTACTCCCTTTGCCGAGATCTCCTTCTCAAGAGTCTCTACGTCGCCTCCTCCGTAGAGATAGCTCTGTATGAGGTCGAGGAAGTAGCGCTGATCAGTGTAGCGGTCGGAGTAAGGGAGTGTGGAATACTGCCAGGGCGACAGGCTCTGATAATAGACGATGTTGTCGGCGAAGCGCATGATCTCGTCGCGGATAATCTGCAGTCCCTTCTCGGTGTCGGACTTGTTGCCGGTGAGTTCTCCGAGATTAAGATACAGATCGCCGGCCTGCTTGCCCACCTGCACGGCATAGGGCATGACCTCTGCGGGGAGTTTCTCGCGCATGAGATCGAGCACCGTGCGCGCACGCTGGTAGGAATCGGTGGTGATACGCCGCAGTTCGTTGGACTGCAGGACGGTTAGCATCGCCGAGTCGCGGTCGAATGTGCGACGCGCGTCAATACCCTCGTTGATGAGAGCTGTCACGAGATCAAGCATCGCGGTGCGGTGTGTTGTCACCATGCGTCGCACCGTTTCGTCAAGATAAATGTCGTCGGCGTCCTTCAGTTTGTCGAGTCCGCCCCATGCCCATCGCTCAGTGACGTTGCGATACATCTTCTCGGTGTTGACCGACGGAGCGTCGGACGAATTTCGGAGCGGTCCCACCTCGTAGGCCAGACCGTTGTTGCGCATATATGGCGAGAGTCCCATATAATAACGTTCGGGGACGGTCATGGCGAAGTAGACCGGACGATTCCAGCCGTTGGCCGCCGAAGTGGCTATCATGTCGAGCGCGATGGTCTTGCTCAGTGTCATGCCGCGCTCTCCCGGCGCGTGAGGGTCGGAGAGCAGATTGACAGGTATCACGGCGTCGGCCACCAGAGCCTCCTGCGGAGTGATGCGGCCGGCAGCCACAAGCGCGGCGGTGTCGACGGGCACGTACATATTGGGATGCTTCACGATCGGAAGTCCCCACGAATTCTGACGCGATTCGGGCGAGTAGATCTGACGGAGCGACGCGAGAGCATCGACCGGGATCGTATCGTTGTCGAGGAAGTAAGCGAACTGCAGACGGTCGTAGGCATAGTCGGCCGGACGCGCCTGCATGTCGATGCCGGGAGCCTCATAGGAGGGACGGCGCACCTGATCGACATACCAGTCGGTGGTGAGATATGACAGATTGACCACCTTGACGTCGGTGCGCGTACCCTCCACCTCCTGGGCATACCAGAGGGGGAATGTATCGTTGTCGCCGTTGGTGAACACTATGGCGTTTTCGTCAAGACTGTTGAGGTAGTTGTTGCCGAAGTCGCGGGTGGTGTATCGGCCCGAGCGGTCGTGGTCGTCCCATGTCTGCGACACCATCTGCAACGGCACCAGCAGACCGACAGCCGCAGCCACCACAGCCGCAGCCATGGAGCGCGAACGGAGCTTTCCGGGCTGTTCCTCGGCGGGGTATATGCCCGCCTCACCGTCGCCGGCGGCCTGTGCCGCACCATGCTTGCCGCGCAGAGCAAGCATGATCAGACGCCACAAGCCTACCACTCCCATTCCCACCCAGATAGAGAAGGCATAGAACGAACCGGCAAAGGCATAGTCGCGTTCGCGGGGCTGTCCGGGAGTCTGATTGAGATAAAGCACGATGGCGATACCTGTCATGAAGAAGAGGAAGAACACCACCCAGAACTGCTCGATGCCTCGCTTCGACACGAAAGCCTGCCAGCCTATGCCGATGATGCCGAGAAGCAGCGGGAGCATATAGAAAACGTTGTGACCCTTGTTTTCGCTGCCCTGGTCGGCCGGAAGCAGACTCTGGTCGCCGAGACGCGCATTGTCGATAAAGGGTATTCCCGATATCCAGTTGCCGCGGTTCACCTCGCCGTTGCCCTGTATGTCGTTCTGTCGTCCGGCAAAGTTCCACATGAAGTAGCGCCAGTACATGTGATTGAGCTGATATACGAGGAAGAAGTCGAGATTTTCGGCCATCGTGGGCTTGAGCTGCATGGTCTGCTGCATGGGATTGCCCTCCTTGTCGACATAGAGGGTGGCATTCACCGGTTTGCCCCGGAATCCGATCCAGTCGGCGTAGGCCTGTTTGTGTGACGGGTCGGAGCTGTAGATACGGGGGAAGAGCATATTCAATTCCGGAGTCATTTCATAGGACTTCTTGTGTCCGGTCATGATATACTCGTCGGGTTCGTCGGGCGAAGTCTTCACCTTTTTGGCATATAGCGCCGGTCCCTCCTTGATGATAGGATTGGTCTGCTGTCCCGACACCTCGTAGACGGGCGACGAATTGAGCGTAGCGCCGTAGAAGAGCGGACGGTCGCCATACTGTTCGCGGTTGAGGTAGGAGGCGAGAGAGAACAGGTTGTCGGGCGCATTCTGATTCATCGGCGTATGTGCCGACGAGCGGATGAGCAGCAGCGCGTAGGAGCTGTAGCCGACAAATATCACCAGAGTGGATATCGCCACGAGGTTGAGCACCCTAACCGGCAGCTTGCTTGTCTTGAAGAGCCACAATGCGAGAGCGGCCGTCAGGATCAGAGCCACCCACAGATTGTCGCCGATAAACAGCATGCCCGAGAGCGTAATGGCGAGAAGGAACGATATGCGGATGCGTGTGGCCGACCGCTGCGCGTAAAGCTCACGGATGGCCCAGCAGAACACTCCGATGAATATGACCGTATAGGCCAGAGTGCCCATATTGAAGCTCCATCCGAGCAGATTGACGCAGAACAGCTCGAAATACTGCGCGATCTCGATAAATCCGGGAACAAGGCCGTAGAGGATCAGCGCCACGATGGCACACGACACGAGGAGCGCCAGCAACGATCCCTTGGCCGAGGTGTCGCGCCACTTGCGGTAGTAGACCACCAGCACTATGGCGGGGATGCAGAGCAGGTTGAGCAGATGCACTGCGATGGATATGCCGATGACGTAGGCTATGAGTATGAGATAGCGGTCGGAATGCGGCTGATCGGCCCGGTTTTCCCACTTGAGGATGAGCCAGAACACCAGTGCCGTGCAGAACGACGAGAACGCATAGACCTCGCCCTCGACAGCCGAGAACCAGAATGTGTCGCTCCAGGTGTAGACGAGCGCCGCGCACAGACCCGAGCCGAAGATCACGATCATCTTGAGGGGGCTGACTTCGGTGGCGTCGTCGCGCACGGTCAACCGTTTGACAAGATGGGTTACTGTCCAGAAGAGCAGCAATATCGTGCCGGCCGAAAGCAGCGCCGACATGAGATTGACACAGTAGGCCACCTTAGAGATGTCGCCTCCGGCGAAATTCACGAAAAAGCGGCCGGCGAGCATGAATATCGGGTTGCCCGGCGGGTGACCGACTTCGAGTTTGAATGCCTGAAGTATGAATTCAGGACAATCCCAGAAACTGGCCGTAGGCTCAAGCGTCAGGATGTAGGTCAGGGCGGCCACCACAAAGCATAGCCATCCGAGCGAATTGTTGATGATGTTGTAGCGTTTCATTGCGTTGGACTGGTGATAACGTCGGCCCGACATGCGTCCTCATGACCTCATGAAGCCGCAAACGCCGGGCAGGGTGCAAAGTTAGCCATTTCGCCCGACATTCGCGCAATAAGTAACTCTCAAAAAATGTTTATATTTCATTCAGAAAATGTACCATTATTTTGAAATTTGACCTGAAACACTAATTTTCAACGATTTTTCATATTCAAGCGCTTCTATATCAGAAATAATCGCTAAATTTGCCTATATGAAACTGATTGAACTGAATCTGCAACGTATCTTGGACTTGTGCCGTAAGCATAAGGTCAAGACCCTTTCTGTCTTTGGCTCTATCCTCACAGATAGATTCAACGACCAAAGCGATGTGGACTTACTTGTGGATTTTGAGCCGATAGACCATGACACGTTTGATTATGTCGGCAACTACTTCGACTTAAAGGATTCATTGGAACAGTTGTTCAATCGTAAAGTGGACTTGATAGAGTACGGTAAAAACCTCAATCCAATCTTCAAGGCATTGGTTGATAAGAAAAAACAGTTGATATATGGATGATTATATAGCCGTTTATATCTACGATGTCAAGCGAGCCATTGAAGAAGTCGAAAGCTATTCTGTAGGCTATCCTATGCGTTATGATGTCTTTGAAAAGGACTATCTACGCAGAAGTGCCGTTGAAAGAAAAGTGGAGATAATGGGAGAAGCCATAAACCGTATTCTGAAAATCCAACGTGATTTTCCATTGCCAAATGCAAAAGCTGTGATTGACACACGCAACCGCATAATACATGGCTACGATTCTGTGAAACCTGAATTTCTGTGGAGTTTGGTTATACGCCATATTCCCGAACTCAAAAAAGATGTGGAGAGAATCATTGCCGAATATGGAATATCGCCTGAAACGATAGGACAGTAAACACTTGAAAAAATATGTTTATCCGCTTTCTTTTCTTGGAAGTGCTTGCACAATCCAATGAAAATTGCTAACTTTAGATTGAGACGCAGGTTCAACTGGCAAGTGCAAAATTAGCGCTTCGTTTGAAGAACTCAGTCTTCGGGTTTGAAAAACCGAGTTTTTTCCCGCAGCCCATCATCCGGATCCGCCTGTCAGTCCGAAAGGCGGGTTCCGGATTTTTATCCATCACGACACAATGTTTTGACCGAACAAGCGTTGAACAACTGATGAACAGAATCCTCCTGACAGCGCTTACAGCCATCGTGGCCGCCACACTCGCGGTCATCGCACCGGGGTGCCGAGGCCCGAAACTCGCCACCGCCGACGCACAGATGGAGCGCGGCGAATATTTCGACGCCTCGGCATCGTACCGCAAGATATACAACAAGCTCAAACGCCCGGCCGACAGACCTCTGCGGGGCGAGGTGGCATTCAAGATGGCCGAGGCCGACCGCAGGCTCGGCCGCGCCGGCCGCGCCGCCGCAGCCTACCGCAACGCCCTGCGCTACGGCTATCCCGACTCCATAGCCCTGCTGCGCATGGCCACGATGCTGCATGCGTCGGGCAAATACCCGGAAGCCATCGACGCCTACAGCCAGTATCTGGCGTCAAACCCACGCGACGCCGAGGCACAGTCAGGGCTGAGCGGAGCGCGACAGGCCGCACGGATGAAAGCCATGCCCACTCGCTACATAGTCAAGCAGCAGAAACTGTTCAATTCGCGCAGAGCCGACTTCTCGCCCGTGCTCGACTCCGAGGGCCGCCTCTACTTCACGACAACAAACGAGAAGGTGACCGGCACATCGCGGAGTGAAGTGACCGGCACTAAACGCTGCGATATCTGGGTGGCGGACAAGGACGAGCAGGGGCGATGGCAGCGTCCCCTTCCGGCCGAAGGAGCGCTCAATACCGAGGGCGACGAAGGGGTCATAGCATTCTCGCCCGACGGACGCACCATGTATCTGACACGCGCCTCGAAAAATCCGCAGGCCGACTCCCCCGCCATGATATGCACTTCGACCCGCTCGGAAGCGTCATGGAGCGAAGCGCGTCCGATCGACTTGATAACCGATACAGTCTACAGCTACGGGCATCCGGCCATAGATCCGTCGGGGCGTTATCTTTACTTCGTATCGGACCGTCCCGGCAGCATCGGGCAGACCGACATCTGGCGCATAGAACTCAACAGCGCGGGAGCCGTCCCCGAAAATCTCGGCATGGCGATAAACACGCCGGGAAGAGAGATGTTTCCGGTGATGCGCACCGACAGCCTTATGTATTTTTCGTCAGACGGACACCCCGGCATGGGTGGACTCGACCTGTTCATGGCGCGTCTACAGCCCTCAGGGGTGTGGAGCGTACGCAACATGGGAGTGCCGCTCAACTCCGAAGCCGATGACTTCGGCATGACATTCGAGCCGGGGCGCGAAGCGGGCTTTTTCAGCACATCGAGAGGCGACGCACGCGGATATGACCACATCTATTCATTCGAACTGCCCGATCTGAAGATCAACATATCGGGATATGTCACCGATCTTGAGGAGGAACCGATAGCGGGAGCGACAGTCAAGATCGTGGGCGACGACGGCAGCAACCGCCGCGCCGTCACACGCGACGACGGATCATTCAGCTTCCCGCTCGACCGCGGAGTGCGCTACGCCATGCTCGCCGGCGCCAACGGCTATCTCAACGCCCGCCAGGAATTCGAATCGGACACGGCGGCCGCCGACGCCGACTATGCCGTGGATTTCATGCTGGCCTCGCTGACACGGCCCAATGTTGTGGAAAACATCTTCTACGACTTCGACAAAGCCACGCTACGCCCTGAGTCGACCGAAGCACTCGACGCACTCGTCAAGACCCTTCAGGAGAATCCGGGCATAAACGTGGAGATGGGATCGCACACCGACCGCGTGGGATCAGACGCCTACAACGTCAGACTCTCGGAACGAAGAGCAAAATCGGTGACCGACTACCTCATCGGCGCCGGGATCGATCCGAGCCGGCTGTCGTGGCACGGCTACGGCAAATCACAACCCAAGAAGGTGACCCGCCGCATCAACCGCCTCTATCCGCAGTTTGCCGAAGGAACGGTGCTCGACGAAGCCTTTATCGCCACCCTGTCGGACGAAGACCGCGACGCCGCCGACCAGATCAACCGCCGCACCGAATTCCGCGTCACCTCGACCGACTTCTCCTTCTGACCGCCTGAAACAATCCTACGATTCAAATTTACGACTCAAATTTATTTCTATTTTGACCTTTTTATATTATCCGTACAGAGAATTCCGCAGTTTATGTGTAAATTTGCACGATTGAAAAAGACGGAATACGCTATTATTTCCTTCACCTTCATTTAGAGCTAATGCAGCATAATGAACGAGTATAAACCACCTATTCTCCGCGACACCATCTCCTGCCTAACCGATAGGAGAGCTGGCAACGACAATTGCGCATCAGACCTTAAAACTGAACATTCTTATGAAAGAAAAGCTCTCTTGGCTCATTTGCGTAACAATTTTGACATACTAAATAAACAACAGAAATCAATCATCCAAAAACGGATCAACGACTTCACTACGGAAGAGGATCGTTTTGCATACGATTCTGAATCACTTATCGCCGCCGACCCTACGGTACAATATGACTTGTTTTCGTCGCTTGACAAGGCTCCGTTCCACGATCACGAACAAAAGTTCAAATTTATCGATCTATTTGCCGGCATTGGAGGCATTAGATTGCCCTTTAGTGAATTAGGTGGTAGATGTGTATTTTCTTCCGAGTGGGATAAAAATGCACAGAAAACTTATATCACTAATTATGGCGACATCCCTTTTGGTGACATTACAAAAATTGGAGAAGACTTCATTCCCTCTCATGATATTTTGTTAGCGGGATTTCCATGCCAGGCGTTCTCAATCATTGGCAAAATGCGAGGCTTTGAGGACACCAGAGGCACTATGTTTTTTGAAGTTGCAAGAATATTGAAATATCATAGACCAAAAGCATTCTTGCTTGAAAACGTTAAAAATCTAGCCGGTCATGACCAAGGCCGTACGCTTGCAACAATTCTGAAAACCCTAGATGAACTGGGATACCACGTCCAATGGAAAATTCTGAATGCTCTCGATTTTGGACTTCCTCAAAAACGTGAACGAATCATTATAGTTGGATTTCTTGACAAACAGAAATCGGACAAATTCAATTTCACCTTTGAAAAGACACCATACGACCTGAACAACATCCTAGAAAATGACGAAACAGTAGATCCTGCACTGTTCGCATCAGAAGAAATACGTAAAAAACGATTAAATCGCGTACGGGGTAAGAACGTGTTCTATCCATCGGTTTGGCATGAAAACAAATCAGGTAACATTTCTGTTTTGCCTTACGCTTGTGCCCTGAGAACCGGAGCGTCATATAATTATCTGTTGATAAATGGATACCGCCGCCCATCTTCAAAGGAACTACTACGCTTTCAGGGGTTTCCTGAAGCATTTTTAATAACTGTATCCCACTCTGAGATTAGAAGACAAACCGGCAATTCTGTTGCCGTACCCATGATAAGAGCGGTTGCGAAAAAAATCATTGACCTATTATGAGAAGACCGAAATTAAGAGACTCAAATCGTCTGATGGACAGTTGCTATGGCATAGGAGATATTCCTAGCGATATCATTGTCAAGGTCGGCGGTTCCATAGTATTCATCATATATACGGGCCGAAAGGATATCACTGGAGAAGACTGGGGCGACATATTCTCAAAGGCTATTGACGGCAAACATCTTAATAGCCCTCTTGGGATCGCGGATGTTGTCAAAGGGAAAACAGCATGGTCAATGAAAACTGTTAAAACGGCTCATCCTCTTACAGCCAAGAAAGTGCGGCTTATTAGCGGACGATGCTCCCCTGATTATTCATACGGCATCGAGGATCCGCATGCCGACATCCAAAAGACGGGAGAAGCAGTTCTCGCCATTTGGAATAGCAGAGTTGATATAACACTCGCACATTACAATGCAGCGAGAGTCGGCGTTTTAGTGCGTGACGAATCCTTGAAAGAATTCACTTTTTTCGAAGAGTATCTCGAACATTACAATATCGCCAACTACATTTGGGAAGAAAATAAAAATGGGAATTTAATAGGCGTAGAAGAAAAATCCGGTCTAAAAAAATTCACATGGCAACCACACGGGTCGCAGTTCACCATAGACTGTGAAATACCATCAAATTCTATAAAATTCAAAATCAAACATCCCGAAAAGATTTCAGAAGACGACATTCTTGATCATCTCGGTTACAACCGCGAATGGGTCGAGATCCTTTAACAAGTTTAGTCAAACATAAAAACCATGGATGTTTTCTCAAAAGAGAAACGAAGCCAGGTCATGTCTTCCATTAGATCTACCGACACAAAACCTGAAATGATTGTCCGCAAGTATCTCCACGCTAATGGTTTCAGATACGGGCTTCATAATCAAAAACTGCCGGGACATCCTGATATTGTCCTGCGAAAATACCAGACTATAGTTTTCATAAACGGCTGCTTTTGGCATGGTCATAAAGGATGCCGCCATTATACTGTGCCTAAATCCAACACCTCCTACTGGACCGCTAAAGTACGCAGAAATGTCGAGCGTGATGCTGAAAACATCACAAAACTCAAAAGCAAAGGTTGGCGCGTCATCACCATTTGGGAATGCGAACTAAAATCAGACATACGCGAGAATACTCTTGCAAATCTTGTCAGGATGCTTCATCAGAAAGCAGTTGAATATGACACGACCGCTCCTCATACAATCATGGCAGCTGAAAATGCTGCAATTTATGGGTCTGACGATTAGTCATGGATACTATTGATCGCATACAAACACCACACGAAGGCAGGGCGGAGAGATTTTGGTGGGGAATAAACGGGAGATTTTGTAACTTTGCCGACACATTATACCCTCCGACGGCAGCATGATGCAATTCCGCACTCCAGTAGCCCCCTTAAGACATCAGGGGATTGTAGACCACCGCACTCCTGTGGTGACGCTCGGCTCATGCTTTGCCGACGCCGTGGCGCGACGGCTCTCCGACCGTCTGTTTGCCGTGACAGCCAACCCTTTCGGCACTCTCTACAATCCTGCCTCGATAGCCGCCGCAGCGCGCCGGATAAGCGGCGGAACGGAGTTCACTCCCGACGAGCTGTTCTGCCACGAGCGCCGCTGGCGTTCATGGCTATGCCACAAACTGCTATCCTTTGAAGGAACGGCCGAGGAGGCCGCAACACAGTTCAACCGGCATCTTGCCAAAGCGTCAGAGGCACTGCGCCAGAGCCGCGTGGCCATCGTGACCCTTGGCACCGCATGGGTGTTCGCCCTGCGCTCCACCGGTGAGACTGTGGCCAACTGCCATAAACTGTCCTCGGAACTATTCGAACGCCGGATGCTGAATGTCGACGAGAGCGCGCGACTGATCACCGAGGCATGCGAATCGATGCGCAGCGCATCTCCCGGCCTGACGGTGATACTTTCCGTAAGCCCTATCCGCCACGCTGCCGACGGACATCACGGCAACCAGCTATCCAAGTCAACCCTGATGCTCGCCGCCGAAGAGGCGATAGCGCGGCTCGACAGGCCTGACGCCCCGGCCATATACTTTCCGGCGTTCGAGGCCGTGATCGACGACCTTCGCGACTACCGGTTTTACGACACAGACATGCGCCACCCCACCAGTCAGGCCGCCGACTATGTGTTCGGGCTTTTCGCAGAATCGTTTTTCACCTCTGACACCGCATCGCTCAGCGAACGATGTCTGCGGCTGACACGGCGCCTCGCCCATCGTCCGCTGACCGGACAGCCCGACGCGGCATTCACCGCCGCGACCGCCGCCATGGCCCGCGAACTGGCCGAATCACACCCATACCTCCGAAACGTCATACCCAATATATGAACTACAAGATATCGCGGATAGCCGAAACTATCCATGCATCGCTCCCCTCCCCGGCCGACCCCGACCATGAAATCTCGATACTGCTCACCGACAGCCGATCGCTGACCTATCCGGATCAGTCGATATTCTTCGCCATACGCACCCGCAACAACGACGGGCACCGCTATATGCGCGATCTGTACGACCGCGGGGTGAGACACTTCGTGGCGCGGCACATTCCCGACGACATGGCCTCGGCAACTGACGCCGTGATATTGCTCGTGCCGAGCGTCACACGCGCCCTTCAGGATCTTGCCCGCGCCCACCGCAGCCGGTTTGACATACCGGTGGTGGGCATCACCGGCTCCCGCGGCAAGACCACCGTCAAGGAGTGGCTCTATCAACTGCTGTCGTCGGACTACTCGATAGTCAGATCGCCGCGCAGCTACAACTCCCAGATCGGAGTGCCCCTGTCGATATGGGAACTCGACACCGACACCACCATGGCCATCTTCGAGGCCGGCATATCGCTCCCCGACGAGATGACCGCCCTGCAAGGCATCATCAAGCCCAACATAGGCATAATCACCAACATCGGGCCGGAGCATGCCGACGGATTCACTTCGCTGCGCACGAAATGCGACGAAAAGGTGATATTGATGCGCGACTGCGACGTGATCATCTACAACGGCGATGACCGGGTGATCAGCGAAGCCGTCAGCGAGGCCTGCATACCGGCCAAAGAGATCGCATGGTCGACACGCGACAGCGACCGGCCGCTGTTCATATCGGCCATACGACGCCACCGCGAAACGACCGACATTGACTTCTCCTATCTGCGCACCGACGGCTCTGTGACGATACCGTTCACTTCCGACGCCGACATACAGAACGCCATCCACTGTCTGGCGCTGATGCTGTATCTCAACCGCCCGGCCGACATCACCGCCTCGCGGATATCACAGCTTGCGCCGGTGGCCACGCGAATGGAGGTGAAGGAGGGCGTGAACGACTGCCTCGTGATATATGACGCCTACACCTCCGATCTCAACTCCCTGCAGCCGGCACTCGACTTTCTGAACAGGAGGCGCACCGGCCGGCGATCCGTCACTGCGATAATCTCTGACGTGATGCACGAAACCCTCGAGCCGCAACGCCTCTACCGCGAGGTGGCCCGACTGCTGACACAGCGCGGAGTGGATCGCGTGATAGGCGTCGGCGAAGAGATCTCGGCCAACTCCCGCTATTTTCCAGCCGACTCCCGCTTCTTCCCTTCGACCTCGGTGATGCTCTCGGAGATGTCGGCCGACGACTTCGACCGCGAGCTGGTGCTCGTCAAAGGCGCCTCGCGTTTTCATTTCGAAATGATTGCCGAGATGCTCGAGGCCCGTCAGCACGAAACCGTACTGGAGGTAAATCTCGACGCTCTGGTATCCAACTTCAACCTCTACCGCTCGATGCTCCGCCCCACCACCGGTATAATATGCATGGTCAAGGCCTCAGGCTACGGAGCCGGCTCCTACGAACTGGCCAAGACACTCCAGGCGCAGGGCGCGGCATATATGGCCGTGGCTGTGCTCGACGAGGGCGTGGAACTGCGCGAGGCCGGCATCACCATGCCGGTAATGGTGATGAACCCTCACGTGGCCAACTACAAGACGATGTTTGCCTATCGGCTAGAACCGGAGGTGTACTCCTTCGGCATACTTCGCGAAATAATCCGCGAAGGTGAGAAATGCGGCATCACCGATTTCCCGGTACATATCAAGCTCGACACCGGAATGCACCGCCTTGGCTTCATACCCGAGGAGATCCCCGAGCTGATCGACCTGCTGCGTCGCCAGAAGGTGGTGCGTCCCCACTCGTTGTTCTCGCATCTGGCCACGGCCGACTGCCCTCATCTCAACTCCTATACCGAAGGACAGCTGAAACTGTTTGACAGCATGTGCGCGCAGATACAGAGTGCCTTCAGCCACTACATCATGCGCCACATACTCAACTCGGCCGGCATAGCGCGGTATCCCTCTCACCAGTACGACATGGTGCGCCTCGGCATCGGACTGTATGGCGTCGCCACCCTGCCCGGCGGCGAACCGGCAGGTCTGCGCACCGTATCGTCGCTGCGCACCGTCATCATCTCCATACGCGAATGGCCTGCCGGCACCACCATAGGCTACGGCTGCCGCGGAGTGTGCACGCGCCGCTCGCGCATAGCCACGATCCCGGTGGGATATGCCGACGGCATCGACCGCCATCTCGGCAACGGCGGCATGAGAGTGTGGATCAACGGCCACCGCTGTCCGTCGATAGGCAATATATGCATGGACGCATGCATGATCGACGTCACCGACGCCGACTGTCAGGTGGGGGACCGGGTGGAGATCTTCGGCGACAATGTGCCTGTCGAGGATCTGTCGGACGTGCTCGACACCATCCCCTACGAGATGCTCACATCCGTAAGCACCCGAGTGAAGCGCATTTACTACCGCGAATAAGCGACAATGCCGCCGATATGGCACACGACAAGGCCATTTGTGCCATTGGTTAAGGTTTTGTTAAATGTAGCCGTTTTGGCAGAAAAAATGTTACTTTTGTATCGGTCATTGACAAGACAACAATAAATATGGCAAAATTCATCGGAGCTGTAGATATCAATATGGAGCGATGCAAGGGATGCGATCTGTGTGTGGTGGCATGCCCCTGCTCAGTGCTCAGCCTGCAGCCCAAGGAGGTCAACAACCGAGGCTATCATTACGCCTACGCCGACAAGGCGGAGGCATGCATCGGCTGCGCGGCCTGCGCCACGGTATGCCCCGACGGGTGCATAACCGTGTATCGTGTAACGAACCAATCCTGATCATGACAATGGATGAAGAAGTGAGGCTAATGAAGGGCAACGAGGCGATAGCGCATGCTGCCGTACGCTACGGCGTCGACGGCTATTTCGGCTATCCGATCACCCCGCAGAGCGAGGTGCTTGAAACCCTTGAGGCTCTCATGCCGTGGGAAACCACCGGAATGGTGGTGCTTCAGGCCGAGAGCGAAGTGGCCTCCATCAATATGGTATATGGCGGTGCCGCCACAGGCAAGGCCGTCATGACATCATCGTCGAGCCCCGGCATCAGCCTGATGCAGGAGGGACTGTCGTATATAGCTGCCGGAGAGCTGCCGGCACTGGTGGTCAACGTGATGCGCGGAGGCCCCGGCCTCGGCACCATCCACCCCTCGCAGGCCGACTACCATCAGGCCGTCCGCGGCGGAGGTCACGGCGACTACCACTTCATAGTGCTTGCGCCATCGACCGTGCAGGAGATGGCCGACTTTGTGGGTCTCGGCTTTGACCTGGCCTTCAAGTACCGCACTCCGGCCATGATACTGGCCGACGGCATCGTGGGTCAGATGATGGAGAAGGTGGTGTTGCCGCCACAGCGGCGCCGCCGCACCGCCAGCGAGATAGCCGAGCAGTGCCCGTGGGCCGTCACCGGACGCCCCGAGGGCAGAGGTCCCAACGTGATGACGACTCTCGAGCTTGACTCCTACAAGATGGAGGACAACAACCGGCGCTATCAGGCCACCTACGACCTCATACGGCGCGACGAAGTGAGATACGAAGAGTATCTGACCGACGACGCCGACTATATCTTCGTGGCTTTCGGATCGATGGCCCGGATATGCACCAAGACCATTGACGATGCCCGCGCCGAAGGGATCCGCGTGGGTCTGATACGTCCGATCACCCTATGGCCGTTCCCGGAAAAGCCTCTTGAAGATCTGTCGAAACGCGTCAAGGGGATGCTTGTAGTGGAACTAAACGCCGGACAGATGATCGATGACGTCAGGCTGGCGACAGCCGGCCGGGTGCCGGTGGAACACTTCGGCCGCCTCGGCGGTATAGTGCCCAGTCCGGCTGAGGTGACCGACGCTTTCAAAAACTTCATAAGCAGGATAGGATAAGCAATCATGAATACCGACGACATAAAGCGGGCTGAAAACGTGGTGTGCTCCAAGCCGCGCCTGCTCAACGACAACAACATGCACTACTGCCCCGGGTGCTCCCACGGGGTGGTACACCGTCTGGTGGCCGAGGTGATCGAGGAGATGGAGGCCGAGCACATAGCCATAGGCATAGCTCCTGTGGGATGCGCGGTGTTTGCCTACAATTATATCGACATAGACTGGATAGAGGCCGCTCACGGACGCGCCCCGGCCGTGGCAACCGCCGCCAAGCGTCTTAATCCCGACCGGCTCGTGTTCACCTATCAGGGTGACGGCGATCTGGCCGCAATAGGCACTGCCGAAACCATCCATGCGGCCAACCGCGGCGAGAACATAGCCATCATATTCATCAACAACGCCATCTACGGCATGACCGGTGGGCAGATGGCTCCGACCACACTCGAGGGCATGAAGACCTCGACCACCCCCTACGGACGGCGAGCGGATCTGAACGGTCATCCGCTCCGCATCACCGAACTGCTCGCACAGCTGCCCGGCACATGCTACGTCACCCGCCAGTCGGTCCACACTCCGGCCACGGTGCGCAAGGCAAAGGCGGCTATCAGACGGGCATTCGAGAACTCGATGAACGGCCGCGGCACCTCCGTGGTAGAGATAGTAAGCACCTGCAACAGCGGCTGGAAAATGTCGCCCGACAAGGCTAACCGGTGGATGGTCGACAATATGTTTCCGTTCTATCCTCCGGGCGATCTCAAAACCACCGACCAAGAGAAATGAAAGAAGAGATAATCATAGCAGGATTCGGCGGCCAGGGTGTGCTCTCAATGGGCAAGATACTGGCATACGCCGGACTGATGGACAATCTGGAAGTGACATGGATGCCATCGTACGGCCCTGAACAGCGCGGCGGCACGGCCAACGTCACCGTGGTGTTGAGCGACTCCCCCATCAGTTCGCCTGTGCTCGACAGCTACGACACGGCAGTGATACTCAACCAGCAGAGCCTTGACAAATTCGAGAGCAAGGTGAAGCCCGGAGGCACGCTGATCTATGATCCCTACGGCATCCACCGCGCTCCGCAGCGCACCGACATAAACGTGGTGAGGGTGGATGCGATGGAAGCGACGTTTGACATGAAGAGCGCCAAGACCTACAACATGGTGGTGCTCGGAGCACTGCTCGCCGTGAGACATCTCGTCCCGCTCGAAAGCGTCATGTCGGGTCTGAAGAAGGTATTGCCCGAACGCCACCACCATCTGCTGCCCGACAACCGCGACGCGATAGTGCGCGGCATGGAGCTGGTCGGCCAGAGCTGACACCGGTCGAAGCGGACGCTGCCCTTCCCTGTCAGCGCCTGACGGATATGGAGTCAAGCAGCCGACTGTTGGCCTGACGCCTTGCGCGGTCGGTCACCCACCCCCATTTGTTGAAATATCTGATCATGTTTACGGCATGGACTGCAAGCATACGCAGTGACCGCGCCGATGCTGCGGCGTGATCATGAACCACCGTCGCTGCCGGACAATAGACCGTGGGGCGAAGCACGTGGATGCGGCGGGTCAGATCTATATCTTCGGGATACATGAAGAACCGCTCGTCGAAGAGCCCCGCCTCACGCAGAGCATCGCAGGCCGCGAGCATAAAGCTGCCCTGCAGATAGGGCACGTCGAGCGCCGTCGCATGATCCCAGCCGGCAAGCAGATAGCGCTGACGCCGGCCTTGCCACAAGAATGAGGGGACAAAGCGGCGAAGTATCAGATCAAAGGGCGACGGCAGCATACGGCAGGTGTACTGAAGCCGTCCGTCGGGATAGACGATCCGTGGCGCGACCATGCCGCACCGAGGCGTGCGGCGCATCTCATCGAGCAATCGCTCCACCACTCCCGGCTCCCATCTGACATCAGGGTTGAGCAGCAGATGATGTGTAGCCCCCGACGCCATCGAGCGACGGATAGCCACATTATGAGCGGCTCCATATCCGCGGTTGGGCACCCTGATATAGCTGACTCCCTCAAAGCCGCACGCCACGTCGCGCAAACGGTCGTCGGGCGAATTGTCGACGACACTGACCGATGTCACCCCGTCGGCACGCAACGATCCGAGCACAGCCTGCAGCTGCCATGCAGGAGTGCGGTGCACGACCACAGAGGCCGTAAGAATTACCCCGGACGGATCGATCATAAGCAATCCTCAAAAATCAAGCGACAAACTCCTATCAACTGTCAAGGCCATCAGGACCGGTGGCGCGCCGCAGAGCGGTGACGGCAAAAAAATCTCCGGACAGAGGTTTTGACACCTTGCTGTCCGGAGTTATCTTTCCGTTTTGATCGCGTTGACGGCTAATTAGCCCGGAATGATAGCCTCGTTGGGGCAAACCTCAGCGCATGAGCCGCACTCGATGCAGGTGTCGGGATCGATGTGGTAGATATCGCCCTCGGAGATAGCCTCCACGGGGCAAACGGGCAGGCAGGTGCCGCATGCCACGCATTTGTCGGTGATTACGTAAGCCATAGTTGTAATTGGTTAATAGGTTAATTATGGTTTCTTATAGATGATTCTCGACTGCAAAAGTAGGCCTTTTCGCGAAATCTGCAAAGAGTTTAGCGAAAAATTCCTCATGAGGCTTCACGGCGACCGCACACTGCGGCCGCAGGTTTGAGCGGTTGGGACTCCCGACAATCAAAGAAGACATGCCACACAGCCCGTAATTGGATTGAACCGGAGTCGCGATCATGTCCGCACTCAATGCCCAAGGAAGCATATTCACGAGCCTATAAGTCAGTTTCATTGATCATACAACGCTTCCGCCATTAAACAGGCGTGTCATTTCAGAATGCCGGATGACGCACCGGACTGTTGACCGACTTCATTGCCTCGTTGGACTTTCCTGCCATAGTTGATCGTATAAGTGACAGAAATATTCAAGCGGGGATGAAAATACGTTCCGTAATTAATGCGATGTTAGGAGTAGTAATCGCTGCTCATCATGAGTGATGCCCCAACCCAGCCCTTATTGAATATATTCGCAGCAGTAAACCTGACATTCCAATTGTCATTGGACCATCCGCCCTCAATGCTATGGAAGTTTCTGCTGCGGTAGATGGTGTTGGAATCACTCCATAATTGCCGTTCGGGAGTGGCGTAGTGAACAACCTCTTTGATTTCAATCGCAGACATGGGCAACAACAGTCTGATTACACTACGACGCGCCCCAAAGTAACAGTCGAATATACACCGACGCAGAAGTCCTCACTTGTGGAAGATGTGATTGAAGCCACCGTCGGAGCAATCGGAAATCTGTTCACTCTCGGCCCCGGCTTCGACCCGGAGGAACAGGCGTTTCAAAACGCCATCAAGAAAGAAGAAGCCAAACGTAAACGCAAATCAAGAAAAATCTGAATATGTCGAAACTCTATGATGACGTCAAAAAACAAGGTGAGCAGATTGACGACCTGCAAAAGACAGTAACCAACCACACAACTCGCATCGAGACCCTCGAAACCAATGCGAAGGCAACGCCACCGCCACAAGCAGTCAATCAAGGGCCGATAACGGTGAAATTGCCCGACAACATAGCGACCAATGAAAGCGTCGGCAAACTGCTTGATGAAAAGCTGCCGGAAACCTCGACCGACGACACTCTCAAAAAAGTCATGGAGCAACTTCCGAGCAGCCTGTCGAAAGGCGTTGCGGATCTGCTGTCGGACAATCTCGGGATCAAGGTCAAGGACGCTCTTCATGAGGGTTGCCGCAGGGAGTTTGCCGATGAGCGTGAAAAGCTCTATAACGTGGTGAACGACCTCCGCTACAAGGCCCAGTCCATAATATGGGGACAATGGTGGCGCGCAACCCCGCATTGGGTCTATGCCATCTTCGCAGTCCTTCTTCTCGCCGCCGGAGGCTTCGGCTACGCTTTCTTCTATCTGTTCAACGAAAACTCAAAGCTAAAAGATGTGGAATGGCTCTACCGATACGAAAGGCTCTGGTGGGAAGACAAGCAGCAGGAAGATTTACTGCAACGAGAAAAAATCTTTGCTGTCGGCACACAACATGAGCAGGATTCAATTAAGAACCGTACCCGCCAGCTCGAAAAATCCCGACACATAGAAGAAACCTTTCTATATTTCAATCCGACGGAGAAATAGCATTACTCTAATCGTAAGGCAGGCAACCCCAACATCTCTGCCGAGGTTGCCTGTCTTTGTCTATTGTATGATTAAGCTTATATTGAAGAGATATTATTTGAACTTGTATTGAAATAGCGTATCCGCACACGCAGCATCTGATCGTTGCAGCCCTTTAATTTGGGCATCAGACATTCCTGTTTGACGATATGGTTCATATC
>NZ_PUED01000159.1 GCF_003024925.1 Paramuribaculum intestinale | reverse complement strand
CGCTTTTTGTCTCCGTTCACCACGCTTCCTACGATGGGGGCCATCAGTATGCCGAGCGACAGGCGTAGGGCGTGGGAGTCGTCGGCCAGTCCGGCCGAGGAGGCTGCTGTGGCGAGCGCTTCGGCAAGCTGGTTGGCGTTGATGATGCAGAGTGTGCCGAACATTCCGGCTATGGCGAATATCACAGCGAGCGGACGCCATCGGCGGCCGAGTCCTGAGGTGATGATATGCATCGGGCCGCCGACCGGAGTGCCGTCAGTGCGTGTGGAGCGGTGGAGTATGGCGAGCACCCCTTCATGATATTTGGTGCTCATGCCCACGATGGCGCTTATCCACATCCAGAAGATGGCTCCGGGTCCGCCCATGGCGAGTGCGATGGCCACTCCTGCTATATTGCCCATGCCGACGGTGGCGGCCACGACCGACAGCAGTGCCTGTGCGGAGCTGATGCCGCGTTGCGGGGCGTCTCCGGAGCGGTTTTGGCGAAGGGCAGCCAGAGCGTCGGGAAGGCGTCGCACCGAGACCATGCCAGAGTAGAGAAACAGGAAGAGTCCTCCACCGATAAGCACAATGAAAAGCGGGTAGCCGCACAAAGTGTCGGCTACCTGCGTAAGTGTGTCGGATATCGATGTCATGATCGCCTGTCAGACGAGATGTGCCACGAGTTCCTCGCGGTCGCCCGGAAGAAGGTCGATGACGGGTATCTCGATCATGGTGTAGGCTCCGGGCTGCAGACGCATGGCCGCGCGCGCCGCTCCGACGAGTATCTGTGCGGTCAGCGCGGGGTTGTTGATGCTCATGCTGAATTCAAAACGCTGGTTCTGTGTGCGTCCGGAAACTCCTTTGCGGGTCATGTTGACGCCGTGTCCCATGTCCTTGACTTCATCGACCGATTTGACTTCGATCACGTGGGTTTCGTCGCTGGCGAAGTAGGGGTCGGTCTTCACGGCTTTGGCCACGTCGTCGAGCTTTGCTCCCGGCTCAAGTTCTACATATACCATGCGGCGGTGTATGCCTGTGCCGAGGGGTATGGTCATGGAGAGTGCGTCCTTTACTCCGGGTTTGGATTTGACGCAGACGGTGTGGCCCATGCTCATTCCGGGACCGAAGTTGGTGTAGGTCACGCCTTTGGGCGCGGCAGCCTGCATGAGTGTCCTTACCACGGAGTCGCTTCCGGGATCCCATCCGGCCGAGATGACTGCCACTGTGCCGTGCTGGCTGGCAATTTTGCCGAGGTCGCGGCGGAGCTGCGGTATGAGCGAGTGGATGTCGAAGCTGTCGACGGTGCAGATGCCGGCGGCGAGCATTGCCGATGCGTGCTTTTGCACTTCGCGTGTGGGTGTGCAGAGTATAGCCACGTCGACTTTGCCCAGTTCGGCAATGTCGGTCACTACCTTGTAGGGGGCGAGTTCGGCAGGCTGCGCGCCGAGGCTTCGGCGTACGATTCCGGCGATTTCGAAGTCGTCGGCTTCCTGAAGCGATTCGAGCACGAAGCGTCCGATATTGCCGTAGCCTACGATCGCTGCTTTGATTTTGTTCATAGAGTGTGTGTGTTATTGATAGTTGTTATTTGAGAGCCGAAACGATGTCGCGCGTGTCGCGTGCGATCATCAGCTCTTCGTCGGTGGGTATGACCACTACCTTTACTTTCGATGCGGGAGTGGATATTTCGGTTTCGGTGCCGCGTGTGCGTGCGTTGAGATCCTTGTCGATCTCCACACCCATGAATTTAAGCGGTTCGCATACGTTCTCGCGTACGCCTGTCTGGTTTTCGCCGACTCCGCCTGTAAACACGATGACGTCGACTCCTCCCATCTCTGCGGCGTAGGCGCCGATATATTTTATGATGCGCTGTTCATACATGTCGAGTCCGAGCTGGGCGCGCTCGTCGCCGGCATTGTCGGCTGCTTCAATCTCGCGCATGTCGGAGGATATCTCTGTGACTCCGGCTATGCCGCTCTCTTTGTTGATGATGCGCTGTATGTCGTCGGCGGTGTAGCCGTGGCGGTGCATGAGATATGTGATCGCTCCGGGATCAACGTCGCCCACGCGGGTGCCCATCATGAGGCCTTCGGTGGGGGTGAGTCCCATCGATGTGTCGACGCTCTTGCCGTAGAGCACAGCGGTGATTGATCCGCCGTTGCCGATATGGCAGGTGATGACTTTCTGCTTGGTGATGTCGAGTCCGAGGAATTCGCATGAGCGAGCCGACACGTAGCGGTGGCTGGTGCCGTGGAATCCGTAGCGGCGCACTCCGTCCTCTTTATAGAACTTGTAGGGGAGTGCATACATGAACGACTTGGCGGGCATGGTCTGATGGAATGCGGTGTCGAACACTCCTACCTGAGGCACTTCGGGCATGAGAGCCGAGATGGCTTCGATGCCGGTGATGTTGGCGGGGTTGTGGAGCGGTGCGAGGTTGTAGCAGTCCTTTACCTGCTGTATGACTTCGTCGGTGATCAGCACCGATTTATTGAATTTTTCCGCTCCGTGCACCACGCGGTGTCCGACGGCGTCGATCTCCGAGTAGTCCTTGATGCATCCGACGGTGGGATCGGTCAGGTTGTTGAGTATGGCTTCGACGGCTCCCTTATGGTCGGTGAGTCCGAGGGGCTGTATTTCTTTCGATCCGTCGGCTTTCTTGAATTTGAGGAATCCGTCGGCGAGTCCGATTTTCTCTACTCCGCCTTCGGCCATGGTGTTGTCTGTGTCGGTATCGATCAGTTTGTATTTCACGGAACTGCTGCCGCAGTTAAGCACTAATATTTTCATGCCTGATTAAAGATTGTAGCGTTATGATATGTTGAATTTCGGTCAGTTTTTAAGTCCGATGGCCTGATTGCAGGTCATGATGATGGTCTTGTAGATATCCTCGGGGAAGCATCCGCGCGAGAGGTCGTTGACCGGGGCGGCGAGTCCCTGCAGCACCGGACCTACAGCCTGTACTCCGCCCAGGCGCTGCACGAGCTTGTAGGCGATGTTGCCGACTTCGAGCGAGGGGAACACCAGCACGTTGGCGCGGCCGTTGAGGGGGCTGTTGGGTGCCTTGGAGTGTGCTACTCCGGGCACGATTGCTGCGTCGGCCTGCAGCTCTCCGTCGAGAATGAGGTCGGGCGCCATTTCTTTGGCTATCTCAGTGGCGCGGATCACTTTGTCGACGCGCTCATGGCGTGCGCTGCCCTTGGTGGAGAAGCTGAGTATTGCCACACGCGGCTCTATGCCGGCTATGTCGCGGGCGGTCTGTGCGGCCGATACGGCTATCTGTGCGAGCTCCTCGGCTGTGGGATCGGGAACTACCGCACAGTCGGCAAAGACGAGTATGCCGTCGGTGCCGAAGTTGAGTCCTTCGGGGAGCAGCATGAGGAACGCTCCCGAAACGACGCTGATGCCGGGCTGTGTCTTGATCACCTGGAATGCGGCGCGGAGCACGTTGCCGGTGGTGTTCTGTGCGCCTGCCACCTGTCCGTCGGCGTCGCCGGCTTTCACCATCAGGCAGCCGAGATATAGCGGATTGGCCGTAGTCAGGCGAGCCTCCTCCATGGTGATGCCCTTGTTTTTGCGCAGTTCGAAAAAGAGCGGCGCATAGCGGTCGATGACTTTCTCGTCGGCCGGATTGACGATGTTGGCGTCCTTGATGTGCTCGAGTTTCAGCTCTTTTGCAAGGGCGTGTATGTCGGCGGGATCACCAATGAGGGTGATGTCGGCGATTTTTTCGGCGATGATTCGGTCAGCAGCCGAAAGAGTACGGGGCTCAGTGCCTTCCGGGAGAACTATCCGCTGGATATTGGCCTTGGCCTTTGCGGTCATTTTCTCTATCAGTTCCATTTGACAGGTAGTGTGATTAGGTTGAATTTTATACGCAAATTTAGGCAATATCCCGAAACTGACCTATAAAAAAGGAACAAATTACCGGCTGTAAACGTTTTTTTACCAAACAAGATATCGGATTGAGATAATTTTCAATTGATTGTAATTATGGAAAAAAGAAAGAAGAGATCAAATACCAGCGTATGGCTGGTGGCCGGAGTGGCGGTGCTGATAATTCTGCTGATCGTGTGGCTGACGGTGGCCGATCTGTGGGGCGACACTGACGTGGCGGCTCGTGCGGTCATGAAAGGTGTAGAAAATTTCAATATGCTGTCATGATACTTGCCGGAATAGGATTGACGACATGGCTCGTCTGGGCTCTGATCGGGGCGGTCGGAGGATATATGTGCGGCCGGCTTATGACTTCGGGCGGAGTGCCGGCGGCGGTCAATGTAGCGGTGGGCATAGCGTCGGCCATCGGTGGCGGCTATGCCTTCATCCGGTGGTTTGGCGAGAATGACTATGGACAGACCATATCGCTCTGTGGAGCGGTGGTGGTGTGTGCTGTCGTGCTGTGGTGTCTGAGCTTCATATTCAGGAGAAACGGCGGCGATTCATGACCGTCTCTGGAGTCTATGGCTTGCGCCGGCACAAAAAAACGTCAAATACACCGTAATCATGACCAATTTCTTCGTAACTTTGCCGATATGTTACGAAGAGCCATACCACTGATAATATTTTGCATTGCGGCCTGTCTCGGTGCCGCCGGACAGAAGAAGGCCACAGTCATAGCACCGTCATATGCCTGGAGTATGCTTCCGCCGCTCGGACTGCATGAGTCTGCCACGATAGACACACTGCTATTTGACTACTCGATGGAGTCAGTGCCCTCGGCTGTGTCTCCGGCGTGGGTCTCGACGGGCAATCTCGGTTCGCCCGGCATAAATATGATACTGGCCGACAGGCCTGCCATGAGCGATTTTTACTTTCGCGACGCCATACGCCACTGGATACCGATGCAGGGTAACCACAAGTTTTACAACACGCGCATTCCGATGACGCTCGTGAGCTATAACACGTCGGGCGGCCGGGAAACGGCGCAGGATCGTCTGCAGGCCGATTTTTCCGGTAATGTCAACAGTCGCCTGCAGTTTGGCGCTTCGGTCGACTATCTTTATTCGAAGGGAAGCTATGCCAATCAGGCCGACAAGAATCTGGCGTGGGGGCTGTCGTCGTCGTATATGGGCGACCGCTATGAGCTGCAGACGTTCATAAATCATTACAACCTTGTGGCTAAGGAGAACGGCGGCATCACCGACGATCTGTATATCACCAATCCGGAAGTGCTTCAGGGCGGATCGGCCAAGATCGATGCCAAATCGATCCCGACCTTTATGACCGGCGCGCACTCGCGAGTCACCGGATCGGAGTTAATGGCCAATTCGCGCATAAAAGTACGTT
>NZ_PUED01000158.1 GCF_003024925.1 Paramuribaculum intestinale | reverse complement strand
GTATGGACTCTCGACAAAGTCGGCACTTTAATCAAAACCATGCACGACAAAGAACTCCAACATCCTGACATCCCGATTCTAGTACATCACGACGTGACTGTTTGTGATGAGAATCTAAACGTTATACATGACTCTCTTTGGAAAAGTATCAATATTAAACCATGGAAATTCAACACTTTCAACTTGCTTATGACAACACCAATAGTTGCAGGGGCTACCAGCATCTTCAACCATCACGTAAAACAGTATGTATTCCCCATACCATCTAATAAAAGGATAATGTACGATCACTGGATTGCACTATGCACAGTAAAACACGGCAAAATATTCTGTATAGAAAACAGATTTAACTTATATCGACAACATGAAGGACAGGTATGCGGATTGGAAAGTATGCAGAATAACGCCTGTTCCATAGAAGTCCTTAAACGTAAGATCACAAATTGGACACGAGATGCTCAACTTTTCCACACCATTGGAGTTCCGAAGTGGAAATTCTTCTACTATAAGATCAAAAGCAACATCATAAAATCATAACACCTCAGCAGACAGGATGGGAATATACTTCACTATATACGGATATCTGATTGTGATGTCATTCCTTGACTTGTTTATTACAAGACATGGTAAATTTCAATTATTCATGTATGTCTGCTTCTCTATCGTTATATTTTTATTAGTATCAACCCGGGAAATGGGGTTTGATTATGAACCATACAGAACTATTTTCAACAACCTGAAAAGCCTCAGTTTATCCGACATTACAGACCCTAAACTCGTCTATGTAGAACCTCTGTATTCAATATTAAACATATGCGCTCCAGGCGGGTTCAGAAGCGTAATCATGATAATGGCATTTTTGAATATTGCCTTTCTATTCCCGTTTATATATAAGTATTCACCATATCCTCATTTCTCACTTCTATTATTTGCCGGAATGTTCATGTATAGTGGCATGATGGGATTGATTAGGCAATCACTTGCCATATCAATTGCTTTATGGGCGATTGTTAACCGCAACAACCGTAGATTTTGGATCTACCTCATTTTCGCCATCGGGTTTCATTATTCAGCCATTATAGTTACTGCTGTCAAACTATTTCCACAAAGATTTCTCAAAATTAAAACATATCTCAAGTGGTTGCTTGCAGCTGTATGTTCCAATCTGTTTTTTTATAATCTGTTCGTTATGGCTTCTGCACTGATGCCGACAGTTATAGCATGGAAGCTAAATACTTATATAGCAGAAGAAGCAGGCCAGAATTTTGGCCTGAATGCTGCCGTTGTGTTGCGACTTATTACTTTTTCACTGGCTCTGTATTATTCCAACAGGATATTTAATAAGTTCAAAACTGATGGATCATATTTCTTCAATATCTACTTCTTGTCACTGATAATGTATATAGCCTTTGGTTTTTTACCACAGATGTCTTCTAGAGGCGCAGTTTATTTTCATTACTTTGAAATACTTCTTGCTCCTATGATCCTATATGTGACAAATAAAAAATTAAAACCAATTATTTTCTTTTTCTATGCTTTTTGTTCATTTGTAAGACATCTTGATATCGTTACCACATATTCAGAATGGTACATCCCGTATCGAAGTTGGCTTTTCTAACATCCAAAAACAATGAAAATACCTAAACAGATCCACCTATGCTGGTTAAGTGGAGATGAATACCCACAGACAATAAAAACATGCATTGAATCATGGCAAGATATAATGCCAGAATATAAGATAATTCTTTGGAACAAAGAAAAGTTTGAGAACGAGATCACTGCTTCATTCGCCATAGATGCCCTTAAGGCTAAAAAATGGGCATTTGCAGCAGATTATCTCAGACTGTACGCACTCTATAAATATGGTGGTATTTATTTGGATTCCGATGTTCAAGTATATAAAAGTTTTGACGACCTGCTTGACAATGAATTCTTTTCAGGTATAGAATATTTTAAGCCAACAGGATATATTGCGATTGAGGCTGCAATAATGGGAGCGATACCACATCACCCTTTTTTGAAAGAATGTCTTGAAACCTACGATCGATTACAATTCAAGAAAACAGATGGGACATTAGATGAAACTCCCATTACGATAAGAATTGCTCGACTTGCCGAATCAAGAGGATTCAAATATTTGCCTATGCTCCAGAAACTGCCCGACAAAATGACACTATATCCTCCACACTATTTCACCAATAAAAACGGAGAGATTGTTAAAGGCGAAACGTATGCTATTCATCATTGCGAGGGAAGTTGGAGATCAGAAAAACACGGAATATTAAAACGCATCATACTGTTTGTAGCCAGATATTACCGTCATCCGGTTTGTGCAGTCAACAATATTGTTTCTAAAATTCGAAACAAATTAAACCGATGAAAAAAGCCATCATCGTAAATGCTACAGCAGCAAGGGAAAGTGGAGCACGTTCCATTCTTGATCAGTTTATATCCAACATCCCTGCCGGATTCGAATATGTCATATTTGTCGATCCATCTTATGATACTGACACTAATGAAAATATTCAACTGGTAAAAATTGACACCACTACCTGGTTTAAGCGTATAAAATGGGATTGGCATGGGATCAACAGATGGATCAAACAACATCAAATTGATCCGATTGCCGCTGTTTCATTGCAAAACACTGCTTTTCGATTAAAAAAAAGTATTCCGCAATTTATATATTTCCATCAGGCTATCCCTTTTTATGAAAACGCATGGAATCCGTTAAAAAAAAGCCAACTAAAACTATGGCTATATAAACACATCTATCCGTTTTTTATAAAAGCCACACTTAATACAAACGTCACAGTGTTTGTGCAGCTTGACTACATCAAACAAGGATTTTCCCAACTATTCCGACATCCGAAAGAAAAAATCAGGGTGTTCTCGCCAACCATTAATAAATCAAACAGCATAGAAACCATTGACTTGCCCTCCGATACGATTAATCTGTTTTATCCAGCCACCGCACATTTTTATAAGAATCACGCCACAATATTAGATGCACTGCAATTGGTATCACATCCGGCAGTTCTTTACACTACCATACCTGAAACGGTATCATTTGCACCTGATCATACTGGTCTGACAGTTAACCTTGGAAAAGTCAGCTACGATGAAATCTTCACTTGGTATAATTCCGTTGACGCATTGGTTTATCCAAGTTACCTCGAGTCATTCGGGCTGCCACTTATTGAAGCTGCCATGGTCGGACTCCCGATTATAGCTTCGGATCTACCATATGCAAGAGAAGTATTAAACGGATATTCGGGAGCGCAGTTTGTACCCTTTGACAACCCCAATGAATGGGCTGAAGCCATTAACAATATAGAAAAAGGGAAACGATTCCCACAACTCAATATATCTAACCGACCCGGATGGGTGGAATTGTTCCACACAATCCATTCGTCCATATAACACTACTATATTATGTCAATATTCAAAGACAAGATTCTTCTCATAACTGGAGGTACAGGATCTTTTGGAAACGCTGTTTTAAGGCGCTTTCTGGATTCGGACATAAAAGAAATCCGCATCCTGAGTCGAGATGAAAAAAAGCAAGACGATATGCGTCACAAACTCCAGAGTCAGAAAGTGAAATACTTCATAGGAGATGTACGCAACAAGGAATCTGTCGACATCGCCATGCGGGGAGTTGATTACGTATTCTCAGCCGCTGCACTCAAACAAGTGCCCAGCTGTGAATTCTTCCCTATGGAAGCGACTCGCACCAATGTTGAAGGCACTAACAATGTACTTTTAAGTGCTATAGAACACGGAGTGAAAAACGTTGTTGTGTTGTCTACCGACAAAGCCGCCTATCCTATCAACGCCATGGGAATCTCAAAGGCACTGATGGAAAAAGTTGCTATTTCCAAAGGAAGAGAACTTGGTGACAACGCTGCGACTACAATCTGCTGCACTCGATATGGAAATGTCATGGCATCGCGTGGATCAGTCATTCCATTATGGGTCGAACAGATGATGGACGGAAAACCGATCACAATTACCGATCCTGAGATGACACGTTTTATGATGACACTTGATGACGCTGTCGATTTGGTTATTTATGCATTTACTCATGCACATAATGGCGACCTTTTTGTTCAAAAAGCCCCGGCTGCGACACTGTCTACATTAGCGACAGCCCTGAAAGAGATATATGCTAAACTCGATCCGAAATATGGCGAAACAGATGTGAAAATAATTGGCACAAGGCATGGCGAAAAACTTTATGAAACCCTTGTCACCCGTGAAGAAATGGCGAAAGCCATAGACATGGGAAATTACTACCGCATACCTGCCGACACACGCGACCTCAATTACGACAAATACTTCATTGAGGGAGAAGGATCCCTGACATCTGTGGAAGAATATCATAGCCACAACACAACCAGACTTGACATAGATGGAATGAAAGAGCAATTGATGCGTCTTCGTTTCATCCAGGCTGACCTTGGACTGATTGAAGCCGACACAAAACGAGAAATCCGTTCAGAATAAAATGGACACTGTTAAAATCGTCGATGGCGAGATATTCACCGACCATCGTGGCACAATTCGATCACTCAACAACTTTCTTTTCGAAAACATAAAGCGTACATACATCATTCATCATCCCGAACCATCCATTATCCGCGGATGGCACGGTCACATGCATGAACGTAAATGGTTCTATTGTCTTAAAGGCGCATGGACACTCGCTTTGGTGAAGATAGACGATTGGACAAATCCTTCACCTGATCTTGTTCCGCAAGTTTTCCAACTGAACGAAAATGAAAGCAAGCTTATATGTGTTCCGGCTGGATATGCTAATTGTCTGAAAGCACATTCCCCGGAATCCATAATTCAGGTATTTTCAGATGTACCCATTCCCGAAGCATACAATGATTCATGGAGATACAATTCAGAATTGTGGATGGACTGGTCTAATTTTTGAACTATGAAATTTTTGGTACTTGGATGCAACGGCATGGCTGGGCATCAGATTTCTTTGTATCTTCAAGAACAAGGACATGACGTTACAGGATTTGCCTTTCAGAAATCCAAACTGCTTAAACATAGTATTTCCGGTGACGCTACCGACTTTCCTTCCTTAAAGAAAATTATCAAAGAAGGAAAATACGACACTGTCATAAATTGTATTGGCATTCTCAACCAGTTCGCAGAAAACAACCACGCTCTTGCGACATTACTGAACAGCTACTTGCCACATTTTCTTGCAATGGTGGCAAATGAAGTCGGCACACATGTTATACACATGAGCAC
>NZ_PUED01000157.1 GCF_003024925.1 Paramuribaculum intestinale | reverse complement strand
GCTCACTACTATATGAAATAAAGATAAAACCCTGTCCATTATATGACCGACAGGGAAATGAAGCATTTGATTGTTTTGTGGCATATTTAATTCTATTTCTTGCTTTTAGTTATCTCATCGGTCAGCAGGTGAATTGTTGATGACGGATTAGTGTATGCCTCTTTGGATTTTGCCCGTTTGGCGGCTTCTTCAATCGCGTCTATCAAGACCTTTTTCATTGCAGTGGAGAATACCCCTTTCTGATAATCTGTGTCTATGCCTTTCAGCATTGAAAGACACTCGGCAGATGACAGCTCCTTGTTGGTGTCCTTATAATGTAACAGAAACCAATACTCGATACTGGGATTGGAGAGCAGTAACACGGCTTCTTTTATCTTTCGCAAACGCTCCAGCATACCCGGCACATCAAGGTCAAACATCAGAAATGTCTTATCCTCCGATGTTGTAAACCTGTCACGCTTACATCTGTCAATATAAGGCTGTGAGATGTTGGAGTCGCTTACTCTTGCTATGATTTCCACCGGAACACGAAAACTGCGACGCAGCAGGTCAACGTATGCCGCCTCCGTCTTACCCTCGCAAAACACGAAGAATGTCGGGTTCATCTTCTTGCCCCTCGGTTGCTTTGCTTTTCGTGCCATAGTCAGATGTTCTCAAATTCGTTGATATACGGCACGGCATCGAAACGCCCCTGAAGGTATGCTTTCTCCAAATCCATTTTCTCTCGGAAATCCTTGTAGTCAAACAATGAATACAAATCAGATGAACCGTCGTCGCGCTTGTTGACAAAGAAAATCTGATCCTTGCGGAAGCGCGTCATGTCAAGCAGGTGTGTGTTGTGGGTTGTGAATACCAGCTGTGCGGATTTGCTTGAATGGAACAGGCTGATAAGATACTCCACCAAGCGGGTGTGCAGACTTGTTTCAACTTCGTCAAGGAACATCACCTTGTTGTTGCGTACCACATCCATGACCGTCAGCATGATTTTGAACAGGATTTTCGTACCCTCCGATTCTTCGGTGTTGAAGTCAAAGGGCAACGCCGGATTACGGCGGTGGAATGTAGTCAGTTCACCGTCTTTATAGGTAAACTCAACGATATCACTGTCGGCGGCTTTAAGCACCCGGAGAACTGCGTCTTTGTTGTCACCAAGAAAACGGTCGATGGCAACCGAAGTCTTGCCACGATAACTGAACACCAGTTGCTCATTGAACCACCTATATATCTCCTTCGCCTTTTCCCTGTCCATCTGGCTTGCGCGTGATATAAACAGAGTCTTGCGCGAGGTGTTGGACGCCACATCCATCGGGCGACGGATAACATTGGTAAACTCATATTTTTCTTTCTTGCCGCCGGATATACGCTCGTCACGCGAAAAAATCAGCGCACGTCTGCCCTTCGGGTAATAATACAGGCTTTCGGTTATTATTTCATCACGGGTGCAACTGAATGAATACTCATGTTCTATGCCGTCAATGATGAAGCGTATATAAAACTCACTGGGAGCGTTATTTTCTCCGAACTTGAACGGCTTGAAACCGAAACTGTCACCCTCATTATAGTTATGGGAGTCGAGTATCATATCAACCGCTGCTTTAATGGCCTTGATTATGTTGCTCTTGCCGGAGGCGTTTGCACCATATATGGCAACCGTTTTCAGCAATCTTTCGTTACCGACCGCAAATGTATTGTCGGCAAGGGCGCGGGCCTCCTTTGTCTGGATGTTGGCAGCCTGCAAATCCAGAGTTATCTTCTCGTTTATCGAGAAAAAGTTGGTGAGAGTTATTTCCAATATCATTTCAAACGCCGTATTTGGAATTATTTTGCAAATATAACACTTTAATTTGGATTATAGGCTATTTGGTACGAGATTTTTAGGATTGCACTGCGGAAACGGATAGAGGCGTGACGGCTCACGGTGTCTGCGTCGGTCGTGCCGTCAGATGGTGACGGTGATCCGGTGGGTCACTGACACCATCCGACCGCACCCCGACTATGGGAGAAGGCTACACACCGGTTTGCCTCAACGCCTTGTGAGGATTCGCCGGTGACGTCGCTTCCCTCACAAGACTCCAATCGGCAAATCAGTGTGCCATACGCCTTCTCCTTATAATGAATCTGAGCCGTCACGCCACTATCCGTTTGTTCAAGCCCACGGTAGCAAGAAAGCGTATGACGCCGATAATTACGCCATGCTCCATGTACGGCAACATACGCATACTTGCTCTTTCCGGGGCCATTGCTTTTATCTCAACGGTTTCCATTTTTCTTATGTCTGTCGTCCAGTGTCACCCTGCGGGGCTTTGCCGCCTCTATTTTTTATGCAGAGTATAATCACCGTTCAAAGTTTATTCGCTCGGAATTGATAAACACGCCGGGACGGGGTATTCTCTGGCATTCGCGCAAAAAAATCTCCAGACCTCGCTTCCCTGCGGTCGCTCACCTCGTATTTTTTTGAGCGAGTGCCGAACACCCCTTTTCTCCCGTCGTGCCGCAGGGTCAACGAGCGAACAAACTTCAAACAGCGATTATACGCATTAAAAAAAATATCGTCTTATGACACTGAACGACAGACATATTAAAAATACGAGCTTCACTCCTTCTCCAGCTCAAACCGCATTAAAAAAGGCGGCTAAGGTTGCAGGGATAGTGGTAATGGCGATTGTCGGTGTAATCCTATGGGCGATATTCAAACCGATATTCCGAGGTGTGGGCTGGCTAATATCCATCCTCACCGCAGTAGGAATAATCTATTGGATATTAACCCTATAAAACAAATACGACTATGGCAACGAAAGAAAACAAAGGCACACGAGCCTTCAACGAAACAATCAAGGCTTATCTTGAAGAAAGAGCCGAGAATGACGCACTATTCGCCGTCAGGTTTGCAAATCCCAAAAAATCAGTAGAGGAATGTGTTACGTTCATTCTCAACGAGGTAAAGAAAAGCGGTTGTTGCGGTTTTACCGACGCAGAGGTGTACGGCATGGCAACCCACTATTATCCAAAGTATAATATTATCCCAAGCTATTTAATGGCATGGTTGTAGTTCAAGGCATTAGCCTTCATACTTGCCAAAACAGCTTGGGATAATATATTTTTGTCAGTGCTTCTTTGAGAAGGTTTTTAGCCATTCTTTCAGTTCGGAGTTGCGTTCCCATTCTCCTTTATCAGGTCTATCGGGAGTTATATCCTGATATGCTTTTTCAAGAGCTTCTCTTTTTTGTTGAGAGTCAACACGGGCATATAATTCGGTTGTCTTGATTGACACATGTCCGAGAATGTCACGTATATACACCAGCTTGAGTCCCGCATAAAGCAAATGCATTGCCTTTGAGTGTCGGAACGAGTGAGGCGATATATGGTCCGGGATTAAACCGGGATGTTTTGCCCTCACATCGGCCGCATACATGGATATTATGTGTGCGATACCGGAGTTGGAGAGTTTGCCACCTCTGTTATTTGTAAACAGCGGGTGTTTTTCTCGTCCCGGCAAGTCAAGCCGATATTCGGCAATATATTTCCTCAGTATTCTGACCTGATTGTCTTGTATTGGGACTATTCTGGCTTTCCTTCCTTTGCCGAACAGTTTTACCTGTGCCGGAGTGTCAAGATTCAGGTCTGCCGGCGTAAGGTCTATAAGTTCCTGCACCCTTGCGCCGCTGTCATATAGCAAAGCGAGCATTGCAAGATGCCTGAGCCCTTCCCGAGTCTCTGATGGAATCTGTGCCAGAAGAGTCTTCATGCCTTCTATACTCAGAGAGGTGAATGTGACAGATTCTTTTCTCTTGGCCTTTACATTCATGATCTGCTGCCATTTACCTATATTTCTGACATCCTCATATTGAAGATATCTGAAGAACGAGCGCAGTGCGGCAAGACGCAGATTCCGTGTATTATCAGAGCACTGACGTTTTGTCTGAAGCCAGTCGAGGAAGTCGACAACCACATTGCGATCGATGGACTTAAGTTCAAGTTTCTCTGCTCTTATGTTTTTCACCTCTTTCATAAAGTCTATGAACAAAGTGAATGTGTGGGCATAACTCCTTAAGGTATGACGGCTCACGCCTCGCTCCATTGGCAGGTATGAGTTGAAGAAGGATGAGAGATGCCTCGCAAAATCAGTTTCCTTTTCCATGGTACATATTGTTTTTGTCGAGTTCCGGGAAGACTCCACCTGTCGTGGCCGACATCTTCTCAATTATTTCGGGATAGAATTCCCTTGTAAGCCTTAGGTACCATTCGGTTTCTTTTACACTGGCATGTCCGAGCATTACTGACAGTATTGGCAGTCCTGCGTAAAGATCTACATCTTCTGATGACATTCTGTGAAGGGTATGGACGGCAAAAGTATGACGTAGGTCATGGACTCGTGGACCTTCGTTTTTACCACGATGATGGATTCCACATTTTTCCAATATTCTTTTAAAGAACGTGTAAGGAGTATTTGTAGAAAAAGGCTTTCCGAGTCCTGATACAAATAGATACCTGTCAGGATTGGAAATGCCTTCAACTGGCACAAGGTCGCGGTACTTTATGTATTGCATCAAAACCTCTTTCAGTCTTTCGTTCATCGGAATGATTCGCTCCTTATTGTTTTTTGTCTTTCTCAGAATTATGAAGTTGTTGGAGAAATCCACATCCTCATTCCTGATGCTCAACGCCTCGGATATCCTCATTCCGGTAGCATACAAAAGCCTGAAAAGGCACGGCATGCACATTAGACATGATTTTGGTGTAGGTCTTGAAAGCTCGGCTTCATCGATTGCCGCGAATATCCGGATTATTTCATCATGTGTGTACACATATGGAGTATATGTGCTTGTCGGTCTCTTGGGTAGGCGGGGGACATAACATTCAATACCCAGACGGCACAGATACTTCAGAAACTGAATCAACTGCGAATGCTTGTGATATGATGTTACGTCAGATGTAGGATAAAGGCTTTTCTCCCACTCACACACCATTTCTTTTGTCACGTAAAGTTCAGAACGTTTGTTCAGTATCATCGCGTCATCCCATTGTTTGAGCGTGTGTCCATAGTCTGCTGTTTTGGATACAACTGCACTCTTTATTTTCATGAAAGCACTGATATATGGAGCGAAAACGCTTCTGTATTCATGTTTATTACTCATAAAATATCCCTCCTTCTATGTTGTATTCCAAAATTCTCGTTGAGATTTAGAAAAGATTAACGTTAAAAATCAATTGCTTATGTTTCTGTGCCGATTGTGTAGGCACAAAAGAGTCATGATCGAGGCCTCTGCCCCAATC
>NZ_PUED01000156.1 GCF_003024925.1 Paramuribaculum intestinale | reverse complement strand
TTGTGGAAACATCGCCGGGCACCGACGTTGACATCGACGAATCCATCGACTGGCTCAAAGCAGAGGCTTTGGCTAAAGCCATCACGATGATTCAATAATCAACCCAATTATCAACATATAAAACTTTTAATCATGAAGATTGAAAAATTCCAGTTCATCGAACTGCCCAAACCGGAGATCACAATCTCCGCGTCTGGAACATCCCACATCCTGGGAGGTGTGCTTTGCGAAATCAAGTACACACAATGTATCGGAAACAAAGAGACCACATGCTCGCTGGACTCGCATCTGAACGGTTTTAACAAGGACAGCGATTG
Source organism: Paramuribaculum intestinale (assembly GCF_003024925.1). Lineage (GTDB taxonomy): Bacteria > Bacteroidota > Bacteroidia > Bacteroidales > Muribaculaceae > Paramuribaculum > Paramuribaculum intestinale. The sequence continues at coordinate 5,252 of NZ_PUED01000156.1, read as the reverse complement.
CCATGGATCGACCACCGGCTCATCATTCTGCGCCGAACATTCTGCTACCTGTAAGAACTATATCATTCCCTAACGAACCGTCAACACATGGCAGAAAACCGCTTTTCTCGTTTCAACCATCTATTCTCGCGAGAAAATGTCAACCTTCTTTATAATTCCTTGTCCAACGCTTTCGTGGCTTTGGACAAGGAGTCCTTTGATCTGTTATCAAAGCTGCATGCCGGTGACGATACCTCCACACTACCTGAAGACATCAAAGGTATGCTCTTGAAAATAAAAGGCATCGCCGATGATGAATTCGAAGTGAATAAAATCAAATATGTCACTCGTTCCACCCGGTTCGACCACTCACATCTTGCGCTGACAATAAATCCGACTCTCGTGTGCAACTTTGCCTGCCCCTATTGCTTTGAATACGATCACAATGGCAAAACAATGACGACTGAAACCGAGGATCGCATAGTGGATTTTGTCAAGAGCCATAGCGAAGCCAAATCAATGCGCATAACCTGGTTCGGCGGCGAACCGCTTATTGCTTTCGATCGTATTGAAAGTCTTTCTAAAAAACTCATGTCGTTAGACCTTGAATACGATGCGGGAATAATCAGCAATGGTTATCTGGTCAACGAAGATGTGGCAAAACGAATATCACACCTGCATATAACCTCTATGCAGATCACCCTTGACGGACTTAAAGAGCGGCATGACAGCCGCCGGTGTCTTAAAAACGGAGGAGCGACATTCGACAGAATTATATCCTCGATGAAACTCTTACGCGAATTCGCCCCCGACATGCGAATCGGCATAAGAGTAAACATCGACCACGAAAACGATCAGGAATTTATTACTTTGTATAAATTTATCACAGAGGAATTTGATGGTAAAGTAAGCGTGTTTCCAGCCTTTACCGGCGATTCAACGGAAAAGGGTACCTGCAACCTGTACAACAGAAACGAGAGAAGAGAATTTGCCATCAAGATGTTCAATGAACACGGACTGGTGTTTGACAGCTTTTACCCACAATCATTCCGCATGGAATGCGCCATCCGCAAGCGCGCCACGTATGTCATAGGGCCGGAAGGAGAGTTGTATGGATGCTGGAACGATGTAGGAAATCCGTCGAGAGTATACGGTAACATAAGCGAGAATCTGACAAATGAGTCCCTATTCATATCATATAAAACCAAAGCAGACCCTCTCGAAGACCCAAATTGTCTGCAATGCTTGCTGTTTCCTGCATGCAACGGAGGCTGTCCCTATGAGCGCATCAAACGACTCGAACGCGGAGATCCACCCGCCGACTGTCCACTGATTAAAGACAATATTGACAGTCATCTGTGGAATCATTATCTTTGCCGCCAGAAACCAATCCCAAACCCTTAACTTCACAAATCATGAAAAAAATACTCTTTGCCATATTGACTATGCTGGCGGTGGCATTCACTGCTGCGGCCGATGAAAATGCGACACTGAAACTGAAAGCTCACGTGGTAGATGGTCTGACCCTGGAACCGATCAAGAGAGCCAGAGTAGTGCTTCTCGACGCAGCCTCAGGCGATACGATATCGAAGGCAAAGCCAAAGGCCTATTATAAATCGCAGGGCGGCGACATGGTGTTTGTGCTTGACTATATCTGCGAAGTGCCACGCAGTCATGGAAAATATACTCTTGTAGTGGAACACAACGACTACGAGCCGTCAAGCAGCAGCGTGGAAATAGCCCATGTAGGCGGACGCGAAGTGGAGCGTGAACTGCCGGAGATAGCAGTCTACCGCAAGGCCCGACAGCTCGACGAGGTGACCGTAACCGCCTCGAAAGTAAAATTTTACATAAACAACGACACTCTCGTCTACAATGCCGACGCATTTCAACTCGCCAAGGGATCAATGCTCGACGCGCTCATAAAACAGCTTCCGGGAGTGGAGCTTCGCGACGGCGGCCAGATTTACGTAAACGGCAAATACGTCGAAAGCCTGCTGCTTAACGGTAAAGACTTCTTCAAAGGCGACAAAAGGATAATGCTCAACAATCTCGGAGCCTATACGGTGAAAAACGTAGCCGTCTACGACAGGCTCGGAGAGCGCAGCATGCTGGCCGGCCAGGATCTCGGCGACAAAGAGTATGTGATGGACGTCAGGCTCAAACGTGAATATATGAGCGGATATATCTTCAACGCAGAGGCCGGCGGCGGCACTGCTGACCGATATCTGGGACGGCTTTTCGGCATGTGGTACACAACGCGCTCGCGCCTGACGCTCGTTGGAGCGATAAACAATCTCAACGACTCGCGCACCCCCGGACAGAACGACTCGTGGAGCATCACCCGCACGCCAGGCGACTTCCGCACGAAAATGGCCGGACTCGACTATTACGTATCGGCCCGCGACGACAAAAGCTGGGAATTTTCCGGTAATACCACCGCCGAACACACCCGCTCGAACGACATCACCACCACCGACATCACCAACTTCATCCCCTCGGGTGACACCTACGACAACCGATTCGCACACGCCATTGGCCACAATCTCACCCTGACCACAGACAATGAGCTGAAACTGCGCCCCAAAAACAAATATATCTACATAGGCCAACACCTCGACTACACGAAGCGCGACCGCGCATCGAGCCAGATTTCAGGAACATTCAACCAAGAACTTGCCGAAGCTACGGCCTTGCTGCTCGAACAGATTCACAACGGGCAAGCCGTATCGCTTGCCGACAAGACGGTCAACACCAGCGTGCAACGCTCGTCGATGTCGGGTCACACGATGAATGCAAGAGTCAGCGCTTCGGCAGAAGGAAAAATGTCATACAGCCCGGATCTTATCGGCCTGTATGTCGACGCCGCCTACAACGCCAACCACTACGGAGCATTTGATCTCTACGACATTCGCTACGGCAACAGCGGACGTCCCGGAACGACCGACTACCAGTATGCCAAAAACGCTCCCGACCATAAATGGAGCTTGTTTGCCTCACCCAACTACACATACATCTACAACAACAACGGCTCGATCGACATACAGCCGCGATGGAGCATATCGAACCACACCAAGGACTCCTACCTGTATCAACTCGACAGGCTTACCGACATGGGAGTGTTCGGACGACTGCCCGATAACTATCCCACATCGCTCAACCGAGACCAGACATATTTCAGCACCGAGCGGCAGAACCTGGCAGGAGTGCAGCTCACCTTCAACCACCAGGTGGAACTGGACGACGACCGAAGCATCTCCGTCCACTTCAATCCCTCGGTCGACTACCGCTGGCGGACACTCGACTACGAGCAGGGCGACGTCAGCCAGAAAGTGAAGAAAAACGGTCTTGACATATCGGTCATGCAGATGTACCTCATATACAAAACCGGACAACAGCATGTCAAACTCGAATACAAGCGCAACATCCGTCAGGTAGAACTCAACCGTCTGGTCGATGTCACCAACCTGCGCGATCCGCTCAACCTATTCAAGGGAGCCACCGATCTGAAAAACGAGGCTGACAATATCATCAACCTCGAATGGTACAGATATCGGAGCGGCCGACACCGCTACAGCGAGCGTCTGGTGCTGTCGACAGACATCAAGCAGAACGCCATTGTCAACGGCTACAGCTATGATCCGGCCACCGGTGTGCGCACATATCAGGCCTACAACACCTCGGGCAACTGGAACGTAGGACTCAACAACTACTACTCCAAGACATTCGGACAGATCGACCAGTTCACACTCAGCTCAATCACTCAGGCCACATACCTAAGAGCCGCCGACATGGTAGGCTCCGCCGGATCGGAAACGCTCCGCACAGCAGTCAAAAACACCATACTCGGACAGACTCTCGGCCTCTCGTGGCAGATAGGCAAGCATGAACTACGCGTGAACGGCAACGTCAACTGGCGCGACACCAGAGGCACACGCACAGGCTTCAACAACTTCTCAGCCACCAACACCACGGCCACACTGGCAGGCAAAATCGTGCTGCCTTATAATTTCGAACTGTCGAGCGACTTCAACGTCTACACCCGCCGGGGTTATTCCGATCCGTCGCTCAACACCACCGATCTTGTATGGAACGCACGCCTCGCATACTCGACCAATGGAGGACGATGGACCTTCATGCTTGACGGATTCGACCTGCTCAACCAGCTCAGCAACGTCAGCTACAACGTCAATGCACAGGGACGCACCGAAACATACACCAACGTACTTCCACGCTACGCCCTCCTTCACGTGCAATACCGTTTCATGATACAGCCGAAGAAACGTTGACCGATCATTGATCATGCCCGTTAGCCCGACACAGCCCGACACTTTCATTACGGAATTTTTTACACTACTGAAAGATTCCGTAAGAGCATGGATCACAACCAACAAAGAGTCTATTGTGATGGGCGATGTCAATGTAAGTAACTCACTTGAAAGTTACGTCAACTACATCAACTACTCGCTGCGCGATGAATATTGCCGCAGAAGAAGTGAAGGAGAGCGAGCCGAGACAGTCATTGCCTCGCTTATCACGCTTCCACCTCCCGCAGACACCGACGTAATATCTCAGGAACTGCTACCGTTCACATCCGACGCCCGCTCATGGACTGAAGCCTTGTCGCCACTACGCGGCAGAGAGGTGTTTTATGCCAACTTCGAGCGGATGGCCCACTGTCTGATACCATGGATCAGGTCAAGCAGCCAAAGCGCTGTGATCATCAGCGAAAACGAGATAGATTATCAACACATTGGACTACCGCCGGAAATGACTGCCGTCAGATTTCACGATCTACGCATGCGTCTCTACCGAAACGATTTCATCGAAAAATATTTTCCGGTGTTTTACTCTTTTTGCAACACGGTAAAACTGGTCGACTCGATCATTGAGCCACCACGGTTCAGTTGCATTTGCGGATGTCAGGTGATAGGGAAGATCTGGGCTGAAATCTGTGCAGCCCGAGGTGGCGATACGGTTTGCTACCAACACGGATGGCCGGCATTCATGCATGCCGGATTTGTCGACATGCCCTACACGCGCATGATTACATGGGGAGATGAGTTCAACCGTTTATGGCGCAGCTACAATCCGCAGATGGAGTGCCTGACGGGCGGATACCCCTATCCGATCGAAGCCGAAGGAAGCCACCACAGCGTGACATTCTTCCTGCAGGAGCCCTACTTCGTCAGCTCCCACAGAATGGTCGGGCAGATGTATGACCTGATTGTAGCCACAGCCCTACGATATCCCGACATGACGATACAGTACCG
>NZ_PUED01000155.1 GCF_003024925.1 Paramuribaculum intestinale | reverse complement strand
CGCGATATTCCGTTTATGGGTATGCACATATCCGGCGAATACCGCTATATGCTGGAGAATATGCATATTCTCCAGCATATAGCGGTATTCGCCGGATATGTGCATACCCATAAACGGAATATCGCGTGAAGTCGCTTTCGGACCTTTGACAAAGTTAAGCGTGATACCCGGCAGGTCGGTCACTCGCCTTGTTGTGGAATTGGTGAGGAAGAAATCTCCCGTCGCTGTCGGGCGCATCTCCTTCGCGCTGCGATGGCTTATGAGAGCATCCGGATAACGATACACCAGAATATCCATAAGGTTACGGCGCACGATATTCTCCAGACTGTCTATTAGATTGGTTGTATAGATTCGTGGCGCGACCTTACGCAGCTCACCATTCTTTTCCTTCTTGCTGAGCACACGGGAAATATTCGGATCAGACGAACCGAATATAATCTCTTTTTGGGTGTCAACTTTAACTGCCATACAAAAAATCACGATTAAGAGAATACAAAGGTACAAATTTTTGCGATTATAACCGCGATTTCTACAAAAAACTGCGATTATGGACGACCTAAACGTTATTGGACGCCTTTTCCGCCTTTAACAGACGGTTTATTGTTGTGGCGACACATCCGTTAAGGAATTGCGTCACCTCCTTATCATCTTTGAGGTAGATTCTGAGGTCGTGAAGAAGTGCATCAAGTGCGTTCTTGCGTAGCTGTTTCAAATCTCCGTCAACCGGTATCTGCCGACAGGTCTGCCAATAATCCGTAACGAAGTTGACCATTATATCTTTCAGCAACTCTTTGACATCTTTCGGCTGTTTCTTGAAGCTTTGCCGGGCGACAAATTCCGTCTCACCCTCAAATATGGGGCACTCGTTGACAGTGTCATACTGCGGGCCATACTGAAGGTAATCCTCAAACATACCGTGATTGACTTCGACCTCGACATACTCGGTCGGAGGTTGCGGCTTATGTTTCTTTTTCTTTGCCATACACAATCCATTTAGTTGTAATGTAGCGCAAAGGCATCCTGATACGAAATTTCTGCGCGTGTCTGATGGTTCGCAATCCAAGCCTTTTCTTTATGGCTTGTCTCTGAGATTTCTCCGGCGTTCATGTCAGCGAACAATTTGCAGACAGTCTCAACCGTGGCTATTTCCTTTTCGTCCAAGGCCGAATAGTCCGCTTCGGCGTTAATCTCAAGCTGTATGCCGCTCTGTCCGCTCGGATAGACAAATTCCTCCATTGAGATACCGGACATAGTTCCATACACAGTGCCCCATGACTCCGGAACGGGGCCATATTGCAACGCTCGATATGACAGGCCGGTTATGCCATAGCCATGTCTTTTATAATGAATGAAATCGGCATAAAACATAAGTTTGTTCATTTTTGTGACAAATGTCGAGCCGATTTTGGAGATTAACAAATGTCCGACCGCTGCAACCTTTTCCATCGAGAGCGAGCGATAGCCACTGTAAACAGACGGTTGGTTTGTCATAGCGAAATCACCATTGGCGTCATCGACTTTCCTGCGGATACGGTTGTACTCCTGTTCCGTCATATCGGCTTTGGATGCCTCGATGAAGGACAAAAACACTGTTTTCTCCCTCGCTGCAATTATTGTGCGGGCATTGGAAATGCTTGGCACTTCACCGTCCTCATACATGCGATACTGATTTATGCCGAAACCGAGAATCTGTGCCATCTTCGCGGCTGAAATACCATAGTGCTTGCGTAGCCCGGCTATTTCATCCGGGAAAGGTATTCCATGCTTGGCACGATACTGGTTGTAAACCTGAAACAGATTGGCTTCGTCAAGTTCTGTAGTGGTCCACATTTCACCGTCCTCATCAATGATACCGGTATGTATATATGTAAACTCTTCCTTGCGGAAGGTTGCGGTTCTCTCTTCCTGAAAGAATTTCTCTCCACTTGACAATACATTACTTTCCATGAGCGTCATCTTTTAGAGAGTAAGACATCGGATGTTCGGCTTTGTGAAATGATATGCAGATAGTGTGTGAATTCGGTTTGCCGAGAGTAATCTTGATATACACTTCGTTTCCCCTGACATCCTTTCCAAATACCCACATTTCGCCTTGGCTGTTCAGCACATCCACGATGGGACCTTCGGAGTAATCATAGCAATCCAGCTGCATGATGATTTCCAGTCGCTGGCTTGGGGTTATTCCAAGTTCCAGCAGACTGTTCTGATTTTTTGACCTGTCATCACGAAAACGGATGCCGAAGATTTTAACCTTCAGGCTAAAATCTTCCAAGAATTTCTCGACTTGCTCCTTTGTTATCATATTGCAAAATTACGAACTATTTTCAAATAATACAACTTTACCGTTGTATTTGTTCGTTATACCGTACTAATTCCCCATGAAAACTATTTCCGGGACAATGCCGTCGGCGGTGTTTGGAGCGAGTCCGGCACTACCGCAGACCGCATTGTCCACGTATAAGAGCCGGCTGAACACCAAGTGAAGGATCGCCTGTGCAGGTTGCGCCACAAGTGTCGCTGTACCTGCTCCGTCTATTCCTTCGCTCCGTGTTCTTAACGCCCGCTCCACATCTGTACTACAGGTTTACACCTTATTATATTTAGAGAATTCCCATCTTAGTATGTCGGTCATTCAGTGTCTCCTTAAAGGCACTTGCGGCTCAATGTTTTCCCACGACAATCGCATATATCACAGTACGGAGAGTATATTCGCTCGGAATGGATAACGTGACGGAACGGGATATTCTTTGCCTTTCGGCTGAAAAAATCTCCAGACTTCCTGGTGGTCAGCTCGTATTTTTTAAGCCGTGAGGCGAACATCCCTCTGCTTCCGTCACGCCGTGGTGTTATCGAGCGAACATACTTCATACTGCGAAATAGACGCATTGAGGTTAAAAAAAATATCGCCTTATGACACTGAATAACCGACATATTAAAAAATCGAGCTTCACACCTTCGCCAGCTCATACCGCATTAAGACGGACTGCAAAGGTGGTGGCAATCATCATCGGAGCAGTGGTCGGGTTGGTGCTTATGGTGATACTCAAACCGATATGCCGAGGTATAGGCTGGGTTATATCCCTTATCTCCGCAGTGGTGATAATCTTTTGGTTACTTACACTTTAATACAATACTGATATGGCTACTATGAATTCCAAAGGAATAGGAGACTCCGCTTATAATAGACAAGCCGGAGCCAAATCCAACAACGCTGCAATCGCAGTTATGCAGCAGATGCTCCAAGAGCGTTGCATCGTAGAACCCACATTCGCTATCAAGATGGCGAACCCATCCAAGAGTATGGAAGGTGCAGTAAATCACCTTTGCAGGACTATCCAAAAGAGCGGTCTATGCGTCGTAGATGAGAAAACCGTTGAAAATATCCTCGTAGACTACTTTGATGAGGCGAATATCGAGGATGGCGGAACACCCATCAACTGCAACATCGTGGTATCCAAGCCGGAACTTACCGATGAGGATAAAGCCGAACTCAAAGAGCAGGCTATGGAGCAGTACAAGGATGAGCAACTCCGGGAACTCCGCAGACAATCTCAGCCGAAGGCTCAACCCAAGCCGACCCCCACCTCTCACAAAGCCGGAGCAGAGATTGACTCAATCCCCAACCTTTTTGATGAACTCTAAACACCCCAAGACAATGAAACCAAAGACTTTAAGAGAGAAGCATATAGTGGAACTGAACGGGCGACTTCGCCCGCTCTCCACTCCACAAACGAATTGGGCTCTCAACTCTACTATCAATCACTACGGATACAGACTGAAATCCGGAATGTGTACCTGCATGAAATGCGGTCACGAGTGGTTGGAAACAAGAAACGGAATGTGCCTATGTCCCGAGTGTGGCGCACAAATCGAAATCAAGGACACCAAAGAAAGAGTTATCCGAGACAAGTCCTATTTCAACGTAATCACCACTATGGAGGGTTATCAGGTAGTCAGAATGTTCCTGATGATGGTTGAAATGCGCAAGGGTATGAAGGCAAAGCCAGCCTTTCTTGAAATCGGCAGTTACTGGATTGACTGCACGGGTAATACCACCGTAGTGGGATTGCAGAGAACGTTGGGATACTACATAGACAGTTTCGCCTTTGGCTCTCCATTGGAGATAAGGCGTGATAACGATGCTTTCCGACACATATCCGATGAATGGGTTTACCCTCGCATCAAGGTAACTGACACCATCAAGCGCAACGGATTCAAAGGCAGTTGCCACCATATCCACCCCGTGACACTCTTCCAAGAATTGCTGACCAACCCCAAAGCCGAGACTCTGATGAAAGCCAACGAGATGGAATTGCTCCATTATCTATGTGGCAGTCCGTTTAACTCGGATGATGTTGATTACTATTGGAACACAATCAAGATAGCCAAGCGCAACGGATACAAGTTCAAGGATGTTGGATTGTGGTTCGACTACATCAAGATGTTGGAGCAGATGGGCAGAGACATCAATTCTCCCTCTCTGATAGCACCCCAAGACCTCAAAACTGCCCACGACATATATGTGGCAAAGGTCAACCGCCAGCGCATCAAGGAGCAGAGAGAGAAAGAACGTCAGCAAGCCATTGAGGACAAAGCCAAGTTTGAGGAACTCAAATCCCGCTATTTCGGAATGGCGATGACTGACGGGGAGATTGAAATTCACTCAATCGACACCATCGACGATTACTATAAAATCGGAGAAAGTCAATCTATTTGTTGCGGTACAGCCAAATATTTTCTCAAAGAGAATACGCTGACCCTCACCGCCTACATCGGCAACAAGCAGATAGCCACCATCGAAATCTCGCTTGACGACTACCACATAATCCAATGCCGGGCATTTGCCAACGGAATATGCGAGTACACCGAGCAGATAGCCGGTATCATCAACGCCAACAAGAAGATGATAGCAGAGCGCAAAAGAGCATAGCCAGTGCCATATCAGCGATGAAGGTGGCGGAGCATAAGACCTCCGTCACCCTCATTTTTGCTAAAAATTTCGGCCGCCCAAAGGCGGCGTTGTGCAGGTAATCGTTCCGAAATTCAGCTATTTTCGTAATTTTGCATTTAGAAACTCATCAAATTCAAAGCAATACAGGAATGATTAAAGCAGAAATAGCGAGTGAAATCGCAAAGACAACCGGCATTGACAAGGCTGCGGTTGTAACCGTTATCGAACAATTCATGACCGTTGTGAAGGACAGTCTCGCACACGGCGAAAACGTGTATCTCCGTGGCTTTGGCAGCTTTATCGTCAAGCGTAGAGCCGAGAAAACAGCCCGCAACATCAGCAAGAATACCACTATAGTAATTCCCGCCCATAACATCCCGGCATTCAAACCCGCCAAAGTATTCCTTGAAGAAGTAGCAAAATAATCAATGGATAAGAAATTTGCAGTCGGGGTTCAAGTCTATCTTAAATCAGGAGGGCCCGATATGACAATTACAAAATACCCGTATTCGGAAGATGGGTCTTCTGATAAATCAAAAGCAGAATGCAGTTGGTTTGATGAAAATAGCAATTTCCACGTCCATGTTTTTCCAATTGTGGCTCTTGAATTTGTATAATCTGAATGATTGAGCGAAATGTGTTCATCTGGATAAGCCTCTATTTGCC
>NZ_PUED01000154.1 GCF_003024925.1 Paramuribaculum intestinale | reverse complement strand
GATATATTTCCGGACTTCTTTCCATCCCCTCAAAGGTCTTTTCGGGCGATTTGCGTCAAGTTTCATCGGTCACGATGCCCGCATCGCTCCCTCTTCAACTCACGCAAATCTATCCGAAAATCCTCTTTGAGTGAACAGAAGTGAAATTCAAACACACTCTAAAGATCGGCCACCTTCTTGAGGATCAATTTAAGATGGTTGTAGAAACGCTCTACCGCCGGGATGTACATGCGCTCCGACGGAGAGTGGACTCCCTGCAGAGTGGGACCGAACGACACCATGTCGAGGTGGGGGAACTTCTCCAGGAATAGTCCGCACTCCAGACCGGCGTGGATAGCCTTGATGGCGGGCGTCACTCCGTAGAGTTCGCTGTAGGCGTCGCTGGCGATCTTCATGATGGGCGATTCGAGATTGGGCGCCCATCCGGGATAGCCCTCGCCATGCACCACCTTGGCTCCGGCGAGTGCGAAGAGAGCCTCCACCTGATTGGCGATATCCCACTTGCGCGAGTCGACAGAACTGCGCTGCGATGTGGTGACCACCACTTCGTTGCTCTCCTTCATCTTGACCGAAGCGAGGTTGGTGGATGTCTCGACAAGGCCGGGCATCACACGGCTCATCGACACGACTCCGTGGGGAGCGCTGTAGATCGAACGGATGAGCTTCAAAGTGGTGTCGGAATCGATGCAGAACTCGGGCTTGTCGACGCTCTCCATGGTGATCTCGATAGTGGGTTCGAGATCGGAGTATTCATTCTCCACCTCGGCGATGAAATGGTTGAGAGCCACGCGGACATCCTCTTTCTTGGATGTGTGGACTCCGACAACGGCGTGTGCGGCGCGCGGAATGGCGTTGCGCAGGTTGCCGCCGTCGATCTCGGCGAGCGAAAGCTCATATTTCTTGCTGAGGTTGAAGAGGAAGCGTGCGAGGAGCTTGTTGGCGTTGGCTCTTCCGAGGTGGATATCGCCTCCGGAGTGTCCGCCCTGTCCCTTGGCTATATCGACCTTGAAATAGGTGAAATCGTTGGGCGCGAACGAACGATTGTAGGTGAATGTGCACACAGTGTCGACACCTCCGGCACATCCGACGAATATCTCGGCATCGTCTTCGGAGTCGAGATTGAGCAGGATCGATCCGGAAATCATGTCGCCCTCAAGACCGAAGGCACCGGTCATGCCGGTTTCCTCGTCGACAGTCACGAGCGCCTCGAGCGGACCGTGCACCGAGTCGGGATCGGTCATTACGGCGAGCGCCGCCGCCACACCTATTCCGTTGTCGGCTCCGAGCGTGGTGCCTTCGGCACGCACCCAGTCGCCGTCGACCACAGTGGTGATGGGAGTGTTGTCGAAGTCGAACGACTTGTCGTTGCTCTCACACACCATATCCATGTGGCCCTGGAGTATCACCGTAGGAGCATTCTCATGACCCGGAGTGGCGGGCGCAGAGATGACCACGTTGCCCACCTTGTCGGTCTTGGCCTGAAGATTGTGTTGCTTGGCGAAATCGAGCAGATAGCGGCGTATTTTCTCCTCCTTCTTGGACGGACGGGGCACCTTCGTGATCTGATCGAAGATTTCAAAGACCCTTTTGGGTTCGAGTTCTTTAACTGTCATGTCGCAGATTGTCTTTTATGGGTTTGAATTTTCAGAGATTGTCGCGATGTCGCCTCCCGGCGCTCCTGGAAGCGTCAAGAGATGTAGCTTTTTGGCAAAGAATGTTAAATTTCAAGCCAAACCGCACACTAAATTACAAAATAAAATCGACACATTGCAAATAATTTGCAGACCTTTCCTATATTTGCACAGCGAAACCGCAACCGACCTATGAAAACTGTGCTTCTGACAATGACAATGGTGCTCGTGGCAGGGCTTCTTCTCGCAGTGAAAGTCCTCACAGTCAGAGGAGGACGATTTCCCTCGCACCACCAGAGCCATCAGACTCCACGCAGACAAGGGCGACCGACAGCGGCCAACGCTACCGACACAGTGAAAAAATCCTAATTAACCTCATATCAGAAATGAAAAAAACGGCTTTACCGTTAGCTATCTTCATGAGTCTTGCCGCTGCTTCGTGCGCCAACCAGAACGCCGACCAGGCAGCGACTGCCGCCGATTCAACAGCTGAAGCCAAGGCACCGTCCATGAACATCCGCTTTATCGACGCAGACTCCATCACCACCCACTACAATCTCGCAAAAGACTTCAAGGATATCGCCATCCGTGCTATCAGCAAGCTTGAAAACGCCCAGCAGAACAAGGGCGCGGAGATACAGCGCTTCGCCGCACAGATAGAGCAGAAATACCGCTCGAACGGCTACCTCTCGCAGGCAAGCTACGAGGCCGACATGAACAAGCTCAACAAGATGCAGCAGGACGCCCAGAACTATCTGGCCAACCTGCAGAACACCACCGACCAGGAGATGGCCGAACAGCGTCAGCAGCTCAACGACTCGATTGAGAACTACATCAAGATCTACAACGCCGGCAAAGGCTATGACGCGATACTCTACCGCCATTCCGGAGTGTATTTCAACCCCGATCTCGACATCACCAACGAAATCATCGAGGGTCTGAACGCACGCTACAACAAGGTCGAGAAGGCCAACTGAGCCACACAAGGCCTAACAATACAGAAACCGCAGCCCATACAGCCCGGACACAGGCGTATCGGCTGCGGCTTTTTTCATTTCATCAGCGCCCTATGAACAACGACAGCAAAGAACCCATACTCACGGTGGTGATGCCTGTGCGCAACCGCGCCGCGCTGCTCCCACGCACCCTGCTCTCGATCGAGCGGCAGACACTGCGCCCGCTTAAAACAGTGATCGCCGACAACGGATCGACCGACTCCACGCCGCAGATCATCGAACAGTGGCGACAACGCGTCGAGCCGCAGGGGATATCGGTCACGGTGGTCAGCGAGCCACGCCCCGGTGCTTCAGTGGCCCGCAATGCGGCTCTGGCCAAAGTGACCACGCCCTACACGCTCCACTTCGACTCCGACGACGAGATGCTGCCCGATCATCTTGCCATGGTCGACGCATATCTGCGCCTTCACACCGATACGGAGATACTCCGGTGGGATGTGACGATCATGGACAACGAAGGATGGACGACACTGAAGAGCGTCGACGACGAGGATCTGCTGCGCGGACACATACTTCACGCCGCTCTTGCCTCGCAGCGCTATGCCGTGGCCACGGATCTGCTGCGGAGCGTAGGCGGATGGGACGAGACCCTCACCTGCTGGGACGATCTGGAGCTTGGCACGCGGCTGCTGGCCCGAAAGCCCGTGACAGCCTATCTCCGGTGTGAGCCGAGGGTGGTGATACACCCTTCGGACGACTCTATCACCGGACGGCGCTATGCCGACAGCCACGCCGCACAGATGCTGGCGCTCGATGCCTGCCGGCGCGCCCTGCGCCACACCGACGCCGAGGATGCCACCATATGGCTCGACGCCAAGGGAATGATAGTAGCCGCACACTATGCGCGGGAGGGGGAACCGCAGATGGCCGAACGAACAGCGGCGGCGGTACTTAACGCGGCGTCAGGACGCAGCCGCGCCGTCAGGATGAAGCTGCAGCTCGTGAGGCTCGTCACGATGATTGCCGGACAAGGAGGATGCGCCCTGGCGAAGTGGCTTCTGCAGCCACGTGCCAAAGCGCATCGCGAATGAGATCCGGTGGGGCACAGCAGCCGGCATGAAGCGGACAGCTTATAGGCCCGGCGAGCTGTGAGCGTCGCCCGGTCAGGGGATCGTGACGCTGAAATGAGGGTTGGGAGTGTGCTCACGGCGCACGATCTTCACCAGACGGTCCACTATTTCGGGGTGTGCGGCGGCCACATCATGATCCTCATGGATGTCGTCGGCAAGATTGTATAGCTCGGGGTTGCCTCGCTTCACGATCAGTTTCCAGTCGCCCTGACGCACTCCTATCTGGTCGGTTTCATTGAACTCCCAGTAGAGGAAATCGTGCTTGGGCTGGATGCCTCGCCCGGTAAGTTCGGGCAGGAATGATATGCCGTCAAACGAGCCTCGTCCGGCGGCTGAATAGCTCTGCGGCGTGGTGCCGACGATATCGCACACTGTAGGGAGCACATCGTAGAACGCAAGCTGATGGTCGCTCTCGCGTCCGGCCTCGATCACTCCGGGCCAGCGTACTATGAAAGGGATGCGGATGCCCCCTTCATGGCACGAGCGTTTGAGTCCGCGAAGATGTCCGTCGCGGCCGAAGAACTCCGGATCAGCTCCTCCCTCCTCGTGAGGGCCGTTGTCGGATGTAAACACCACGATGGTATTGTCGGCCAGTCCCTTCTCGTCGAGTTTTTCCATTATTTCGCCCACATAGGCGTCAAGACGGCTGATCATTGCCGCAAACTGCGCATGGGTGTTGACCGACGGATTGTAGCGCGATGCCTCCTGACCGCCCCAGGTCTTGTCGAGGAAGAACTTCCGCTTGTAGCCCTTGAGCAGCGAATCGTTGGGCTGCACAAGCTCCGCATGCGGGAGCGTATAAGTGAATATGCCCATGAAAGGCTTGTCGGCCGACTGCCGGTCGAGCCAGTCCATGGCCTCACGGTGGATCATGTCGGCCGAATACTGCGGACGCTTCAGGTAGTCGTCGCCATACATCGGATATTTTATATTCTCGTCCATGACCACCCTCACCGTGGCCGTATCGCCAAGCTCCGGACGGTATCGGTTGAGGAAATTGGGATAATAGAGATGGGCCTGAAACTGGCATACATAGCCGTAGAACTCATCGATGCCACGCTTGTCGGGCGTGGAGGGCGATCCCTCGTAGCCTCCGGCCCATTTGCCGAACATGCCGGTGGTGTAGCCGTGCTCTTTCATGATCTCCGGAAGAATCACCTGCGCGGGATCGTAAGGATGCTGCCCGACGATGGAAAAGTCGACATTGGCGCCGTACATCACGGTGTCGACGCCTCGCCAGTACTCCTTGTTGCCCCGCACCTCACAGTGTCCGGTATGCTGTCCGGTCATCAGCGACGCGCGCGACGGAGCGCTCACCGGGCTTCCGGCGTAGGCCTGTGTGAATCTTACGCCCTGTCGTGCGAGCGAATCGATATGAGGCGTGGATATATATTTCTGCCCGTAGCATCCGAGGTCGCCATAGCCCATATCGTCGCACATGATATATATGATATTCGGACGGTTGTCGGCGGCCGAAGCCGCCACAGCGCCCGCGGCCATCATTCCCGCCGCGATTCGCAAAGTATTCATCGGTATATCTGTCAAGTATGTTTCGTTTGCCACAAAGTTAGGAGAAAATCATTATCTTTGCAACATATACTCTTCAAAAACACCATATCACGATATGCGATACATCACTCCGGCAATGATAGCTTCGGCGTCGGTGGCTCTGGCCGCCACCGACACTCCCAAACAGCCCAACATCGTGCTGTTTCTGGTAGACGACATGGGCTGGCAGGACACTTCAGTGCCATTCGGCCCCGACACCACCGCCTACAACCGCACCTTCCACACTCCAGCGATGGAACGCCTTGCGGCCTCGGGAATGAAGTTCACCCAGGCCTATGCATGCTCGGTCAGCTCGCCGTCGCGATGCAGCCCTGTCCCTTAAACACATCTGACACTGCCGACGAGCGAACGAGCGGCGA
>NZ_PUED01000153.1 GCF_003024925.1 Paramuribaculum intestinale | reverse complement strand
ACTCGGTTTTTGCTTCCGGTCCTGGGGCGGTGGCCTTGGGCCTTCAGGGCTTCGTCGTGCCCCGGCGGGGGCACTCTCAGCGTGCGCATGTCGCCCATGTTGGGGTTTCCCCAGGATGCTGTGGGCGCTGTAAGGCTCACGGGCATCCATATCTGGGCGTAGGCCACGTCGGTCACCGGCGACACGTCGGCCACCACGCCCGCCACCTCCTGCGGCACGTCGTCGATCAGCAGCGTGCGGCCTATCACGTCAGCGCCGTCGCTCGCGAAAGCCTGACGCGCCACCGATTCGGTGATCACCACCTTGCGCAGATCCGACATTATATCGGCGCGGTCAAACGGCTTGCCGGCTATGAATTCCAGGTCGATGATGCGGAAGAAACCGTCATCCACGCGCTTGGCGTCGGCAGCGAAGGTGGGATTCCCCTCGGTGTTGGCCAGTGCTCTCGACACATACGGGCAGTAGATGCTCGTCGCCTCGGCCTCCTCCAGCGATTCGGTCAGTTCGGCGGCTATGGCTGTCGACAGATTGCTCTGTATGACATTCTCGTTTGATCCGAATCCTTCGAGGATGCCGCGCCCCATGTAGAGCGTGCGGCTGCGTTTCGTTTCGGGAGCGAGGTCTATCACCGTCACCTGATGGAGCATCACCACCACCATGATCAGGAACATCGCCAGCGCCGTGCCGATGACCGTCACCGCCGAGATGACCGGCTGCGACTTCAGTTCATACCATATTTGTTTCATGTGTAGCAGGTCTTTTATGTGGGGCGGATCAGATCTGGTGGCCGTCGAAGAAGCGCACTATGCGGTCGGTCTGGCGTGCCTGGTCCTCATTGTGGGTCACCATCACTATGGTGCGGCCATCCTCCTTGTTCAGGCGGTGGAGTATGTCCATCACCTCGGCGCCCATCTTCGAGTCGAGGTTGCCGGTCGGCTCGTCGGCAAGGATTATCTCAGGATTGCCCACAATGGCGCGGGCCACGGCCACGCGCTGGCACTGTCCGCCCGAGAGCTGTGCGGGCATGTGGCGCAGACGGTGGGAAAGTCCAACGCGGTCGAGCACCTCGCGCACCATCTGCTTACGCTCCTTGTCGCTCACGTGGCTGCGGTAGATCAGCGGCAGCTCCACATTGTCCATCACGTTGAGCGACGGTATCAGGTGGAAGCTCTGGAACACGAAGCCCAGATTATGGTTGCGGAACGCCGCCAGTTCGCGGTCCTTCATCGTGCCGGTCATGGTCTGGCACAGCTCCACGCTGCCCGAAGTGGGGCTGTCGAGGAGGCCTATGATGTTGAGCAGCGTCGATTTGCCGCAGCCCGAGGGACCCATGATGGATATGAACTCGCCCTTTTCCACTTCGAGATTCACGTTTTCGAGAGCCACGGTCTCGATGTCGTTGGTGCGATAGATCTTGTTGACGTTCTGGAGATTGATGATTGCCATATTGTAGAGGTTTTATTTGTTTTTTAATATTGTTGTGTGATAATGTCTGATCAGTTGTCGATCGATAGGGCCTGGGCCGGCTCGATGCGCATCGCGCGGCGGGCGGGAAACCATATTCCGGCAATGACCATCAGCGCCATCAGTACGAACGATGTGCCGGCGCAGACGGCTATGCGAAGAGCCGTCGAATGATGCGCCCCGTAGTATGCGCAGATGTCGTAGTGCGTCAGCAGGCAGTCGGCCGCCACGGCCAGCGGGGTCACCAGAGCCAGAAGCAGGACTCCCTCGCCGATGAGCCGGCCGAAGATGCCGCGGCGGGTGGCGCCGTTCACGCGGCGTATGGCTATCTCGTTGACGCGCTGCTGTGTGCGGAACCAGAAGGTGCCCAGCAGGCCAAGGAATATGTTGATCATCATGAATCCCATGCCTGCGGAATAGTTGCGTAGCTGGGTGGTGGTGGAGCGCTGGAAGTTGCGCCTTATGTCGTCGAGTGAGCTGACGTTGGTCAGCAGATTGTTGCCCACATGGAGATAGTCGGGGGCGGCTGCCATCAGTTTCGCGGCAATGTCGTGGTCATGCTCCGGACGCACTCTGACGGTCAGCTCGTTGTAGTACCACACCATAGCCTTGTCGGGGTGGAAGCCGTCGCGGCACACATCCTGCAGCGCGAAGGCGCTCCAGTCGCTGAATTCGTCGTATCTCACCGGTACGAGAGCCGATCCTATCTGTGCTTCGGGATGCTCGCCGTTGATTTTGTAGTCGACATAGTGTATCTTCTTGCCTGCGTCCTTCAGCTCCCTGACCGACGGAAGAGGCTCGCGCGAACTTGACGAGAAGAAGTTGTCCGAAAGCAGCATTTTGCCCTCCTCGAGCTGTGCGGCAAGTTCCTCGGGACTCTCGCCGTTGGCTCCGCGATAGCGGTATATGATGGGGAAGTCGGGCGTGGCGAAGCGGCGCAGGGCGTTGCCGGTGACGCTGTCGTAGCCCATGGTGATGCCGGAGTTGGAGCCGTTGAAGGGGCGCGCGTTGTTGGAGTAGGCGGCGGCCTCTATTTCGGGCATCTGCTTGAGGCGGCGCAGTATTTCCCGAAAGGCTTCGGATTGAGCCGAGTCGTTGGCGTATTCCGGTCGGTATTCCGGGCTGGTTTCGGGTATGTCATACATTGTCAGCTCGTAGCAGTGGTCGTATTCAAAGCCCAGAGGGGCGAAATATGTGCGCATGCTCGCATAGAAGTAGTCGCAGATATACCACAGCACAACGCTGACCACCAGGAATTCGAGGGCAAGCCACACGTTGGTGCGCCACTCGTTGAGCATCTGTCGGAGTAGTTTCTTTTTCATGACGTTAAAGTGAGTTTACGATGCTCGCCCGCGAAGCGCGCCATGCGGGCACACCGGTGCAGAGCAGATTGAGGATGAAACAGAAGAGCAGAGCCATGCCGAGGGTCGACCAGTGGAGAAGCATCGGCAGCGAGGCCGTAGTCGGGGCGCTTGTGGCGCTCATGCCCTGGTTGAACAGCGACGGAGCCAGCAGCAGGGCGAACGCCACCGACAGACCGAATCCGATCAGGCCGGCGATGAGAGTCATCGACAGGTTTTCCATGATCAGGGAGCCGAGGATGCCGCTGCGGGTGGCGCCGTAGGAGCGGCGCACGGCTATCTCCGACATGCGGCGCTTCACGCGGCTCTGGGTCATCGAGCTGAGGTTGATGGCCGGCACGATGAGAAGTATCAGATACACCATCAGACGCGAGCGCCGTGCCTGCTTCAGGTCAGGCTCTACGTTGGCCCACCTGCCCACAGCGTCCTTTTCGGTGGTGTACGGGCGGTTGCGCCACACATACTGGTAGCCGTTGCCGGCTTTCATCTGAGTGTTGACGCTGGCCTTGATCTTGTCGAGCTCGGCGAGTATGGCCGGGAAGTCGCTCTTGTCGCGGGCGAGTATCGTCGACGACAGCATGCCCATGTAGTTGTCGTTCCAGGTGTCCTTCAGCAGCGAGGTGGCTGTCAGCGGCACCCATAACTGGCTGTAGGCGTGATCGGCCAGTGGCGATACATCCTTGACTATGCCTATGAGGCGGTAGGGGGCGAGGTCGATGAGAAATTCGCTTCCGATCAGATCCGCTCCGGCTGATCCGAAGAGCTGCCGGGCGGTCGACTCGGTCATCACGGCCAGAGCCTGGCTGCTTTCAAACTGAGCCTGGTCGTAGGGCTTTCCGGCTGTGAACTGCAGGTCGAACACGTCGAAAAAACGGTGGTCGGTAGGCAGTATGTCTACTTTGATCGGAGTGTGGTCGCGCAGAGCCGCCGAGTGGGTGGTGGTCATGCACGCGTATGCGGTCGAGGTTTCGGCCGATTCAAGCGGCTCGATGATGTTCTGGTAGGCCCAGTAGCTCATCGGGCCGTTCGACGTCCCGTCGCCCCAGTCGGCATGTGTTATCGACATGCTTCCCCAGTGAAGCATACGGTCGCGGTGGCTTTCGGGAGAGTAGGGGGCGGTCTTGACCTCCTGCATCATCACCACCGTCATGATCAGGAATATGGCCAGTGCCGTGCCGGTGATGGTCACCCATGTGACCACCGGCTCGCTCTTCAGCTCATAGATGAATTGTTTCAGCATAGTATATATGTTTTCTAATGGTTTTTATTTGTTCAGTTTCAGGCGCTCGGATTTGGCGAAGTTGCTCATGTCGCTCACCACCACACGCTCCCCCTTCTTCAGGCCGCTCACCACCTCCACGTATTCGTAGTTGGAGTCGCCGAGCTTCACCTGACGCTTCTCAAGCTCGCCGTCGGAGCTCTCCACGAAGAGGTCGTAGACACCCGGTCCCTTGAAGAACGGGGCGTTGGCTATGCGCAGCACCTCGTCCTTGATGTCACACATCACGAACACGTCGGTGCGCAGACCCGAGCGCAGCCGCTGGTTGTCGTCGTCGTCGAGCATTATCGTGAAGGATATCACACCGTTTTTCGACAGCGGGGTGACGCTGCTCACGTGGCCGTCGAGCTGGGTCTTGCCCAGACGCACCTTGGCGTGCGCTCCGGGGCTTACGCGGTCGCCGTAGGAGTCGGCTATCTCGGCGTCGACCTTGAAATGGCTCAGGTCGGAGATCACGGCCACCTTCTCGCCCTGGCCTATCTGCTGGCCTATGTTGTTGTTGATATAGGTCAGTGTGGCGGGGCGGGGCGCCAGAATGCGGGCATCGTTGAGGGTGCGCATCTTCTCGGCATAGTTTTTCTCGAAGATGTCGATCTCGATCTGCTTCATCTTCAGCTCGGCGTCCTTCACCTGGCGGTCGTTGACAAGCTGCTGGCGCAGCTGCTCAAGCTCAAGCACTCCGGTGCGGTAGGCGAGTTCGGCCTCACGCACCTTCTCGCCGGTGCCGGAGCCGATGGAGTCGAGACGACGTTCGTTGACCACCTCCACGCGCTTGCGGTTGACATCCATCTCCTTTACCTTAAGCTGCATCTCGAGCGACGACAGGTAGGTGTGGTTGGCCAGACGCTGCTGTTCGAGCTGATAGGTCATGCGGCGGCGTTCGTCGTTGAGTTTGTCCACCTCCACCTGAGCCGACTGAAGGTCGAGCAGGAGCAGGGGAGTGCCGGCGGCAACGCTGTCGCCCTCGGTGCTGTACACCTCCACGATCTTAGTGGATATCGGCGAGTTGATGATCTCTTCGAAAGCCGGCACCACTCTGCCCGAGGCGTTGACCGAAGTTTCGATCGTGCCCACGTCGGCGATGGAGAATGTGAGGTCGGCGGCATTGACGCTTCGGCGCATCATCGACAGCAGCACAATTATAGCCACTATCACGGCTATGCCTGCCGCGCTCCATTTGATGATAAGGTTGCGGCGCTCGCGGCGCAATACTTCTTTGGGAATCTCTCTGTCCATAGATAAATAGCTGTATTCATTGATTAACTGTGCCAATACCGTGCCAAAAAGTGAAGATGTTGAAATTTAGATAGTTGGCAAAATCGAAGTGTCCGATATCGGACACTTGTCCGCCCGATATCGGACACTCGGACATTTTTCTGATCATTCCGGACACTTTCCTACACCCGTTTTCAGTCAAAGAAGCCCGGAAACATATCTTCGTGTGAAATTCAAGCAGGCTCTAGGCAGTGTCTTATTTGTTTCTCTTATACACATCTGACTCTGCCGACGACCCATCCAGTGTACATCTCGCTGCGCACCGGATCATGACAAAAAGAATAGAATAGA
>NZ_PUED01000152.1 GCF_003024925.1 Paramuribaculum intestinale | reverse complement strand
TGCTGGGGGCGTTTGTGCTTGCGGCATTTCAGATCACTGTGATCATAGGCACTTTAGGATTCTGTGTCTACTACAGCATGGCAGCAGCGGTGTCGGTGCTGGTGAGCAACGCTGCCGGTCTGTCCGACCGGCGTCTGATGCGCCGCACGGCTTTTTCAGGTTATCACATACTTCTGGCTCTGGCCACTTCGGCGTCGGCCGCTTTCATTTTCTTCGGACCGGAGATCATACGACAGTTTACCCGCGATCCGGCTGTGACAGCCACTGCCGTGTCGCTTATAGTGCCGCTGGTCCTATATCAGTATTGCGACGCCACTCAGATCAACTTCGCCAACGCTCTGCGCGGCACTTCGAAGGTGATGCCGATGGTGTGGATCGCTTTTGTGAGCTACGTGGTGGTGGGTATGCCTGTGACGTATCTGATGGCTTTCACGGCCTCAATGGGTATCTACGGCATATTGCTGAGTTTCTCGGTGTCGCTGTTTCTGGCGGCGGTGCTGTTTCTGGCCTATTTCATCCGTCATACGCGCCGAAACCGAAAGATTTCGTAACTTTGCCGTGCCATGGCAAGGATCGACGATGCTACAGTAAGAAAGATCAACGACACCGCCGACATAGTGGAGGTGGTGAGCGATTATGTGCGCCTTAAGAAGCGCGGAAGCGGCTATATAGGGCTGTGTCCGTTCCACAACGAGCGCACGCCGTCGTTTTCGGTGTCGAAATCGCGCAATTTCTGCAAATGTTTCAGTTGCGGCAAGGGTGGTTCGCCGGTGGGCTTCATCATGGAGGTGGAGCAGGTGGACTATCCCGGAGCACTGCGAATTCTCGCCCGAAAATATGGCATAACGATTGAGGAGCGTGAGCTGACCGACGAGGAGCGTCATGAGGCATCGGAGCGAGAGAGTATGCTTGCGGTCAACGACTTCGCCATGCGTTGGTTTGAGCGCAACATACAGCAGACCCAGGAGGGCCGCGATATCGGACTGGCCTATTTCCGTCAGCGCGGCATCGACGAGCGCATGATAGAGCGCTTCCATCTGGGATATTCGCTCGACCGCCGCGACGCTCTGCGCACGGAGGCTCTCCGTGCGGGATATACCGACGAGTTTCTTGAGAAGACGGGGCTGATCATACGTCACGAAGGTGGCGGCATAAGCGACCGCTTCCGTGCGAGGGTGATATATCCGATATTCACGCTTTCGGGCAAGGTGGTGGGCTTCGGAGGGCGCACTCTGCGCTCCGACAAGACGATGGCGAAGTATGTCAATTCGCCTGAAAGCGTCATCTACCACAAGAGTACGGAACTATACGGCCTTTATCAGGCCAAGCCTTCGATAGTGCGCAAGGACAAGTGCATACTTGTGGAGGGCTATATGGATGTCATATCCATGCATCAGGCGGGCATTGAGAATGTCGTGGCTTCGTCGGGCACATCGCTCACGGAGGGGCAGATCAGGCTCATACACCGTTTTACGGAAAACGTGACGGTGATCTACGACTCAGATCCGGCGGGCATCAAGGCGTCGCTGCGCGGCATCGACCTGCTGCTTGCGGAGGGTCTGATGGTGAAGGTGCTGCTGTTGCCCGACGGCGACGATCCCGACTCTTTCGCACAGAGCCATCCGTCGTCGGAGGTGGAACGCTACATAGAGGAGAACGAGGGTGATTTCGTGAAGTTCAAGACCGATATCCTGATGAAGGATACCGACCGTGATCCGATAGCGCGCAGCCGGGCTATGACGGAGATCGTGCGCACCATAGCCGTGATACCCGAGATGATGCTCCGCACCACGTATATAGCCGAATGCAGCCGTCGGTTCGGTATCAGCGAGGAGCTGCTGACGCTGCAGGTGCGCCGCGAGATGGCCGCCCGTGCGGAGCGCCAGGCCACGGAGGATCGTGCCCGGCAGGCGCGCCGCAGCTGGGAGGAGCAGTCGTCGACGGCACCGGCAGCCGCCACGCCCGCACCCGATGTGGCGCGACAGGCCGCCGGGAATGCCGCGGTGGCACAGGCTTCGCCGGCCAACCGTCTGGCGCCTTATGAGCGCGAGATATTGCGCTACGTGCTGCGCTACGGTCCGCTGTATCTCGCTGATATGACCGATGACCAGGGGCATACCTATCCGATGAATGTGATCGAGGTGGTGGCTTCGCTTCTGGAGCAGGATATGCTGCAGTTCTCGTATCCGCCATACGCCGATACGTATGCGGCCGCCCGCAGTCTTATGGCGCGTGCGTGGCCCGACTATATAGCCCGGCAGCGGCAGCGGCTTGAGCAGGCCCGCGACGAGCGTCTGGAGGCCGGGCGCGAGGAGATACGGCGCACGGCGATGGATATGGCCGAGATAGAGCGCTGCGAGCAGGAGCTGCAGCAGAGTGTGACGTCGATGGTCGACGAGGGGATGGAGGAGGCCTCGCGCACGTTCATAAGCCGCGAGCTCGGCGTGGACTCCGACGATACGGTCAGGAAGGTGACTCTGTCGCTCGTGAGCGAGCGGCATAAGCTGAGCAAGATACATTCGAAGTTTTCGCGCGTGGAAACGGAGCGCGATAAGCTCATAGAGCTGGTGCCGATGGCAATATACAACCTGAAGGAGGCTATCATAGAGCAGCGTCTTGCGGCTCTGAGGGAGGAGCTGAGGCGCTGTGGCAGCGATCCGGAGGCATGCACCCGCATCCTCTCCGACATGGGCCAGCTCAACGAAAGCAAGAAGAGTCTGGCCGCCTATCTTGGAGAGCGGACGATCACTCCGCGACGCCACTGACGGGTGGATTTCCGGCAGTGAAATTCATGCATTAAGTAGATCCGCTATAAACTTCAACAGCATTATGTCATACGTAGATATCATATTAATCGTTCTCGCGCTCGGCGCGGCAGTCATAGGCTACCGCAGGGGCGCCATACGTCAGGCAGCGTCGATAGGGGGCATTCTCGTGGCTCTGTTTGCGGTGAGGATGGCCGGTGACAAGGCCTCGGCCGCAGTAGCCGGTATGATCGGTCAGAGTCCGGCTGACTATGCATCCCGCATCATAGGCTGCGGGCTGCTGTTCGTTGCGGTGTGGGGCGGTTGCTGGCTGCTTGGCCGCATGCTGCGGCTGTCGGTCAGAGCCGTGATGCTCGGTGCGGTCGACAGTGTGGCCGGATCGGTGTTTCTGATTTTCAAATGGGGGCTTGTGGTGAGCCTGCTTCTGAATCTGTGGAGAGTGGTATCGCCCGACAGCGGTATATTCGTGTCATCGCGTCTGATGGGTGGGCGGATTTTTGCGGCTGTGATGGATATGGCGCCCGCTGTGATGGGTTTTCTGCGCGATTCGTTCATGGGTGCCAGCTGATCGGGAGATTGAACATTTGAGTGCCTGATGCCGTTTGAAATAGAAAAAGTTTCGACTATGAAAACGGCAAACAACTGGTTAACGACAATTATTGTATTTATTGTGGGCGTGCTGCTGATCGTGTGGCACGGCCGTCTTGACGTGCTTCAGTGGATAGTGATGGCTGTGGGTCTTATGCTCGTGATCCCCGGCGCCTATAGTTTTATTTCGGCAATAGCGCGTCGTTCGCATGTCCAAGGGGAGTATTCGGCGGCCTCATCCACTATAGTGGCGAGCCTCGGAGCGTTGGCTCTGGGTATATGGATGCTTGTCACTCCGGCTTTTTTCGTGGGTCTGCTGGCATATATATTCGGTGCGATCCTGGTGCTCTACGGCATATTCCATATCGTGGTGATACGGTTCTGGAGTTCGCCTTACGTGCTGCCGTGGTGGTTTTATGTGATCCCGGTGCTGATGATCGTCGCCGGTGTGGTGATACTGTGTTCGAGCGTCAGGGATATGGATTCGGCCGTGGTGCTGATCATGGGTATCTCGCTGGTGGCTTCGAGTATCAACTCGGTGCTTGAACATGTGAGCACCCATCCGAGCCGCACGCGTGACGCGGCCTGATCGATGTCATTGTCTTCAGTTTCATTTTCCCATAATAGAAGAAGCTGTCTCCGCCTGGGCGGGACAGCTTCTCGATTATCTGTAGGTTTGTCAGTTGGACCTGAGGCTGCTTATCAGTCGATCTCCTCGTCGGCCTCGTAACCGCCCATCTCGCGGATGGCGTTCTTGAGCATGACGTACTGCTGGAAGAGGTGGTTGACGGGAACCTCACCCTTGGTGTAGTCGTGCATCGGGCTCTTGAGGAAGAAGCTGAGGAAGCGCTGTATGCCGTGACGTCCGGCGCGTGCAGCGAGGTCGCTGAGCAGCACGAGGTCGAGGCAGAGGGGAGCGGCGAGGATCGAGTCGCGGCAGAGGAAGTTGATCTTGATCTGCATGGGGTAGCCCATCCATCCGAAGATGTCGATGTTGTCCCAGCCCTCCTTGTTGTCGTTGCGCGGGGGATAGTAGTTGATGCGCACCTTGTGGTAGTAGTCGGTGTAGAGGTCGGGCTGCTCTTCGGGTACGAGGATCGACTCCAGTGTCGAGAGCTTTGAAACCTCTTTGGTGCGGAAGTTGGCGGGTTCGTCGAGCACGAGTCCGTCGCGGTTGCCGAGTATGTTGGTCGAGAACCATCCCGAAAGGCCGAGACAGCGTGTGCCGATGATGGGTGCGAAGCCGCTCTTCACGAGTGTCTGTCCGGTCTTGAAGTCCTTGCCGGCGATGGGCATGCCGGTCTGCTCCGACAGCTCCCACATGGCGGGGATGTCGACGGTGGTGTTGGGTGCGCCCATGATGAAGGGTGCGCCCTCTTTGAGTGCTGCGTAGGCGTAGCACATCGAGGGAGCGATATGCTCTTTGTCGTCGGCTTTCATTGCAGCCTCGAGGTCGGCGAGAGTGTTGTGGACTTTCTCGTCAACCGGCACGTAAACCTCGGTTGAAGCGGCCCAGAGCACAACCACGCGGTCGACGCCGTTCTCTTTCTTGAAGCGGCGGATATCCTCGCGGATCTGTTCGGTCATGTCCCAGCGGTCCTTGACGTCCTTCACATTGTCGCCGTCGAGACGCTTGGCATAATTCTTGTCGAAGGCGGCCTTCATGGGAACGATCTTAATGAGTTCGTCCTTCACGGGGTTGATGTCCTTCTCCTTGAGCACTTCGCAGTTGATGGCGCTCTCGTATGCGTTGGCGGGATATACGTCCCAGGCGCCGAACACGATGTCGTTGAGGTCGGCGATAGGCACGATTTCGTTGTATTTCAGATATTTTTTGTCAGCACCTTTGCCTACACGGATTTTGTCGTACTGCGTCATCGAGCCGACGGGCTTTGCGAGGCCTTTGCGGGCCATGAGTACGCCGGTCATGAAGGTCGATGATACGGCGCCGAGTCCTACTACGAGTACGCCGAGCTTTCCTTCTGCAGGCTTGACAGTTGATTTGCTCATAATTAAGTATCTGTTAAAATTAAATTACGTTAGTGATTTAATTGGTTGTTAAAAAATCTTTAGAGGGCGGACTTTTTGACGAAAGCCGAAAAACGAGCGTAAAATTACCCCTATTTTTTCAATTGCAAAAGAATTTCAACAGTTATCTTCATATTGATTAGTTAAAGATGCCAAATTGGGATTATGAAGAGTTAATATAAAATAAATATGTGGTTATCTAAAAGGAGTTGTGTTAATGTATGTATATCACGCTTTGGCCGGATATAAAGTCATTGTTTGCCGATGATGGTGAGAATGTCGGCAAGTGCGCTTATCTGCGAGGGG
>NZ_PUED01000151.1 GCF_003024925.1 Paramuribaculum intestinale | reverse complement strand
CCTTATATTTTGTAGGGCACCATGATCAATACGATGCCCCTGCATTTTATTAAGCAAAGGTTTTATTAGATACTCCTGTACTTCGACTATTTCTCTCAACTCCGGATTCATTATTTGAGTCTTGTTATTCACACCAATCAATGGAACATCGCTTTTGCCATGTATATGAATGATTTGAGAAAGATTGATTTTATAGCTTGTGTGCAATGGCCATAAATCTAATCGAAGTGAATTATTCTGATAACTCAAAAGTTGTTCAATTGTGCTGGTGTAATTAAAAGATATTATTTTAACATCACAATCCTGACCTGTCCAATGTGCATAAAATTCCCTGAGAAGCTCTTGTTCTGCTTTACAAAAACAGTTCTCAGGATGAGCAAGACTCTTTTTTAGCTTTTCTATATTAAATTTTGAAATATCTAACTTTTCTTCCTCAATAGTTTGAATAAACTCCCTGAACCGATCATTGATATCATTATATGTCATTTCCAATTCTTCAAGTGAAGAAAAGTTAGTAGTGTATGCACCTAAAGCGATTTCCAGGTCTGACCAATATTTGTCATCAGTACTAAGGGTTTCCTTGAGATGCTCTTTTAACTTTTTTACATGTTCGTTATCTCCGGAAGAATCAAGAGCAAGATAATAGTCATAAAAATCTTTATATCGAGTTTTTAGCCCGATGTTAATGTCAAATCCGTTTCCAATTAAATAAACGATATTCATTATGGTCTTATGGTTCTGCGGCTATTGAAGTAGAATCATTTGAGTACGTTGAGTATGGGCGTGGCGAGGAGTGACGCTTGAAATTCTCGGCTTGTTCCAGAATTTCTTTGAATACTTCGTCGTGTATGATTGGCGGATAACCTGCGCTCGACAAAAGAATAATGATGTTCATCTTCAAGGTGTCTCGAATGTCGCCACGATTAGCCCAGTCAATAACGGATGCTTGCTGTTCGACAAGTTCCTTAACCTGTTTTGCAAGGTCGGTAAGCTTATCATCCGGGAACTTGTCTGCGAAGTCGTACTTGACAGCGACAGATTTTAATATGTCGAAGAAAGCCATCTCCTTGAAGTCGAGTCCAAGCGAGTCTCCTGCGGTTCTCGCGTTGTTGACATCAGCCATGAGGTCAACCATCTGCGAAACTACTTCGTCGATAACATCGTTGGCGAGGGCCGCATCGTCCGAGCGGTCGTTATACTTTTTCACTATTTCTTCGAGCCGTTTGGTGAAGTCAATGCCTTTTTGCTTATTGACTTTCTTAAGCGATTCAATCACCTGTTTAAGCAGTTGCTCCATGAGCTTGACCTGCGTATTCTTATAGGGAATTTGGCTCAACCGCTTCATGTACTCGGCTGAAAGCAGGTCTATTTCCTCGTCAGCCGATACACCGATATTCTGAATTTCCTCGACGGCTTCACTCGTCAATGCGTCCTTTATCATTTCGGCTACGCGGCGGTTCATCTGAGCCGCATCGGGAGCCTCGCCCTTGGTGAGTTTGAAGATAACGGAGCGCACGGCGAAGAAGAAGTGAATATCATCGTCTTCCTCTTTGATTATCTGCTCGGAGTTGCAGCATATGTTGTAAGCCTCGCGCATCTTTTTGCAATGGCGCATGAACTTGGTTTCCGACTCCTTGGTGCGCTGAATAAATTCAGCGGTCATATTGAGACAGTGTAGCTGTTCGAGCGGTTTGCCTAAGAAATAGAGCGACCAATCAAAGCCTGTAAACATACGGCGTAAGATGTCGAGTTCATCTTTCAGTATTTTCAGCGACTGCTCTATGGAGTCAAGCGAGTAACCCTCGACACCGCCTCCAGCGTAGTGGCTGAGTGCGGCGTTCATCTGTTTCTTTATGCCGAGGTAGTCCACTACGAGTCCTTTCTCTTTGCCGGGATAAACGCGGTTCACACGGGAGATTGTCTGAACGAGTGTGTGCATCTGCAATGGCTTGAAGCAATACATTGTATCAAGACATGGCACATCGAAGCCAGTTATCCACATGTCGACGACAATAGCGATTTTGAAATTGCTCTTTACAGCCTTGAACTGTTTATCAAGTCCTTTGCGATATTCGTCCGAGCCGAGCAAGTTCCACATCTCCTGTGGATCTTGCTTGTCGCGAGTGAGCACCATGCAGATGCGCGGCATCGGTTTGATTTCCTCGCGTTCCTTGTCGGTTAGGGTTTCGCCGTCGATACACTCCTTCACCTCCGTCCATTCGGGGCGCAGTCGGGTGATGGCCTGATAGAGATTCCACGCGATGGCTCGGCAACTGCATACAATCATAGCCTTGCCCTCGACTGTCGAACCCTCCTCAACGCGCTTCTCGTAATGCTCGACAATATCTTTGGCAATGTTGGCGAGCAAGTCGGGGTCGTTGAGAATAACGTCGATGCGCGTCATGCGCTTTTTGCTTTCCTCTATCTGATAGTCGGTCGCGCCCTCGTCCTTGCATTTCTTATAGTATTCCTCAATCTCCTTGACTTTCGAGGAATTGAGAATAACCTTTGCAGCGCGACCCTCATAGGCTATCTTACGGGTGATGCCGTCGGCAACGGCTTCTGTCATTGTGTAGCGTGTCACAATCGGGCCGAACACATCGATGGTATCATCCTTTGGGGTGCCTGTAAATCCTACATATGTGGCATTTGGGAACGAGTCACGCAGATACTTGGCGAAGCCGAAGTTGCGCTTCACTCCTTTTTCGGTTATGGTGGTTTTCTGCTCCAGTCCTGTCTGTGAGCGGTGAGCCTCGTCGGATATGCAGATGATGTTGGAGCGGTCGCTCAACAGCCCTGTGTTTTCCTCGAACTTCTGAACTGTGGTGAGGAAAACGCCGCCAGAGGTGCGGTTTGCCAGTTGCGTTTTCAAGTCTTCGCGGCTCTCTACCTGCATCACCGTATCATCACCGATAAACTTCTTGGCATTCAGAAATTGCTTGGCAAGCTGATCGTCAAGGTCTGTGCGGTCGGTGATAAGTACGATTGTCGGGCTGCTCAACTCTTTTGACTGCATAAGCTGTCGGGCGAGGAAAAGCATTGTGTAGCTTTTGCCGCAGCCGGTGGCACCGAAGTAGGTACCTCCCTTTCCGTCCCCGTTCCCGTTGATTTTGCTATGCCGGAGAATATTTTCAAACAAAAGTGTGGTGGCGAAATACTGAGGATAGCGGCACACCACTTTCACCTCGTCGGTGGTGGTATCGGGAAGGAATATGAAATGATGTACCACATCGAGCAAACGCTCTTTGCGGAACAATCCCTGCATCATCGTGAACATGGAATTGAAGCCGCCCTCTACTTCCTCATCGTCGTGCTCCACCTTGCGCCATGTGTAGAAGTATTCGTATGGTGCGAAGAACGAGCCGAATTTATTATTAACGCCGTCACTGATAACAACAAAGGCATTATAGCGGAACAGGCTCGGAATGTCGCGACGGTAACGGATGGTGAGCTGGTCGTATGCGTTCTCAATAGTGGTGTTCTCTTTGATTGCGCTCTTGAACTCCAGTACCACAAGAGGAATACCATTGACGAATACAATTCCGTCGGGGATGCGCAGATGGTTTTCTTCTATCTGAAATTGATTGACAAACTTAAAGAGGTTGTTCTTGGGGTTATTATAGTCAATCAAGGAAATAAAAAGGTTTGGCTTGGAGGTGTCCTCGCGTTTGATTGCGAAGCCTTTCATGATAAGGCGTATCGCTTCGGTGTTCTGTGCGTAGACACTGCCGCCCTCAGTCGATTCGAGGTGGTTTATGGCTGCGGATATTTCGTTCTCGGTAATACCGTCAGCTTCATACCGCTCACGCAGAAAAGAGCGCAGGTCTTCGTAAAGAATGACATCGCGAGAATCGCGGACGATGGCTTCCCCATGTACATAATCGTAGCCCTGCTCTTTGAACAAGTCTACGAAAGCGGTCTCCAATTGCGGTTCGTTAAATGCTGACATGGTATTATAGTTTGGAGAGTTTGGAGAGAAGTAGTGTCTTAGAATTAAGAAGAATATTAATTTCGGCTTCAAGCGAAGATTGATATTCTAAAATCGGATTACATAATGTGTGAAATTTTAACACATCATTTTCTGCCGGAATCACACAAGTCGTAGGCCGAATCATAGAACAGTAGAGTCGCGTTTGATTAGTGCTACCTTGACAAATATTTTTGAAGTGCGATTCCAAATTAACCAATGTAAGAAAAATATAGTCAACCCATATTTTCGACTTTGCTCGAACAAGTGTCATATTGGAGTCAAAAGTTAGATTCACTGGATTGAACTTTATAATGCCGACTCTTCCGAGTGTTCCTTCTCCAGTTGAATTAATTATAACGTCACCTTTCAGACACTGGATGGCGGATGATTTTGGAATGTGACAACGAGCCTTTGACAAATCGAAGGTGTGATTATAATTACACTTCTGCCCAAGTACCCGAAAATTACTACATTCAATATAGTTCGGTATGGTTCCGGCTGAAATAGTTTCTACAGCATCCTGAATCGTACCCATGCGCCAGCCTGCGGGGAGGTTTTCGGGGTCGATGTTGTCGACGAACATGTGGCGGTAGATAGTTTGGGCGGTGGCTTCGAGTGTGGCTATGAGGCGGCGGTTGCTTTCAATCCGCCGCTCGATGGCCTGATACTCCGCTACTATCTTCCGCTGTTCCTCTATCGGAGGTACAGGCAACATGACATCACACATTTCTTCCCACTCGAAGTATTCGTGTGCGCTGCCGTGAGATTTGAAACGAGCGTAGCGGTCAAATTCGGGTCGCTTAAACCACATCATCAAATAGTACGGGTTAAGCAACTCCTCATTCTTTATCTTAAAGGTGAGATAAGAAGCGGAAACCGTACAATCTTGGCCATCTCGATATGCAATGGAAATTTTATCGCCATTGCGAGTGGTGGCTCGGTTGTAGGCGAACCAACCTCTGCGCACTATCTTATCGGCAACAGAGTTTTCAGCAACTTGTCGAGGATCCTGAAAATATTTGAGATTACAGATACCCTGAGAAAGTTTGACCGACAAATCACGGTTGCGAGCTTCCACAACTTCTATATAGTCGCCGAGCCGCTTATAAGTCGATTTCATAGCCAAGGGTTTTGAAAACATCAAGGAGTTCGGCACGGCTGTCTGCTTCTTCTTTTAGAATGTCGGCGAGTTCGGATTGAAGAGCCGACATTTTAGTTTCATAATCAACGGTTTCATCGTTGTTAGCAAACTCAATGTATTTGCTCGGAACAAGCGAATATCCTTTACCTGCCACTTCTTCAAGAGATGCGGAATAGCAGAACTCAGGAATGTCAGCGTATGATTCGGTATGTCCCTCTCGCTGCCAGTTGTGGTAAACATTGGCAACTTCTTCAATTGTTTCCGGCGAGAACTGAACATATTTCTTTTCAAAAGGAATACCTCTGCGGCGCAAATCCATGAAAAGGATTTCGTGCTCACGGTCACGATAATGGATTTCCTCACCATTGCGAGTAACTACGCGAGCTTTCTTGTTGGCATTGAGAATCCATAGAGTAACGGAAATATCGGTGGAGTAAAAGAGATTGTTGGGGAGTATTATTATCGCCTCTACAAGTCCGCGCTCTATCATCTTACGGCGGATTGCACCCTCGGTGCCGTCGGCACTGAGCGCACCGTTGGCAAGGATGAAGCCGGCCACACCGTTGCAGGAAAGTTTGCTTGCCATGTTGAGAATCCAGCCATAGTTGGCGTTGGAGGTGGGAGGTATGT
>NZ_PUED01000150.1 GCF_003024925.1 Paramuribaculum intestinale | reverse complement strand
GTTTACGAAAATGCCGGAAGGTTTCGCCCAAATCTATCTGGACGAACTATTCATTGGCAATAAGAGTATTCACACGAATGTAGAGCCGGAAAATGCTATCATAGACTTGATGTCAAATTATGATGTCTCCAAGCTGATAATAATGATTTTCAGTTTCAACAAATCCAATGAATTGAAAGAGACAGAGCCATTTACTTTTTTCGGATGGAGAGAGGCTTTTCCGCTTGCAATTCATAAAGCAACCGGGGAGATAGTCGAAATAGACTGGGCGGACGATAACTGCATTGTAAGTTATATTGCCAAGGATCAGCAATCATATCTCGACCTTTTGTTTGCATTGCAAGAGAACAGCCTGTCAACACTCTTTTCAGATAGGCAAAAATGGAGTACCGAGCAATTGGCTGAAATTGCCGGAGGCAGTAAATATCAACCTCATTTAACGGATTTGTTGTCATAAAGTGCTTAAGATATGAAACATATACTTTTGATAATTACAGCCATATTGATCTTGTGTGTCTCGTGCAGGGGCAAAGGATCAGCGTCGGCATCGAATGATAGCCCTCATGACTCGATTACAGCGATAGATGACAACAGGCCTTTTGAGTTCTTAAGAAAACTCGGCATAGAATATGAATCGCTTATCGCTAAAAATGATTCTTTGCCGGCCCCATCTGACCGTGATTTTCTCCTCACCACTCATGAGCAGTGTTCATTACTAAGAGGCATAATCACTCCTGATTTTGCCCCGTCGGATACCGCATCGGCATATCTTGTATCTGTCCGTCAAATAAACGATAACGTAATCCTATGTCAATACAAATATCTTTTCAGCGATGCCGAAGATGTGTATATTGCCACATACGATACTGACGGACATCTGATTGACGCGATGTTCGCGGGTAACGATTGGGATAAGTCGGAATTAGCTTATAATCTGACGGACTCAAAAGAGTTAGTCTCCGTCGATCATACTTTAGTATATTTTATCGGAGACCATGAATTTACACATAACCATGAATACAAAGAAATAGAACATAACGTCAATACCGACAAGGACACGACCACCTACTCTCAAATGGCATCAATGACTTGTAACATAGAGCCGAACGGTAAAATCGACATAACTATGGAAGACGGATATGAAGATGGAGTATTCAGATTATGTTGTGGTTCAGACTGTAAGAAGGAATGGAAACTAATGAATGATATGCTCTCACTGTCCCGCTATCCTTATTCAGATAATAAAGTGCTTGACCAATGGAATGAATTGGGGAATATGGTTGATGCGGCTTCCTCTGAATCATTCGTTGATCATTTTTTCAAATATGTATTCTTGCCACAGCCTGAAAAGGTCTTAAAGTGGGTTTACGATAATCGTGATTACAAATCTCTATCCTTGACAATGCCGCTTGGATTCTATTATACATATACTCCACAATCCCGCAAAATCATCGACGAAGCCATCGCCCGACTTGACAATCCGGCAATGCAGGCATATTATAAGGAAATGACCGAACTGTGGATTACTAATGATTGATATTATGAAAAAATTGATTGGCATAATTATTCTGATACTTATTCTGTCTGTCGTGGCCGTTGGATGTGGCGGAGGTCATAAATCCGAAACTGCCGTATCACAGCAAACGGCGGAGGACACCGTAGTTGCAACCGTCCCTCAGATTGTCAGAGGCAGGGTTGTCGAAGATACCGTTATAGGCCTCTGGACAATAAAAGCATTAAAAGACTCCAATGATATAATCGTTGGAAGACAAGACTGGGCTGTAAGAGATTCATCCGTATTTCTTACCCTGTCGTATGACCGAAATATCGTGTACTCCGACAAGGAAATTCGCACGAAAGATTTGGTCGGCAACGAGGGTGAATATATGATGCAGTGGGGTGGCGAAGTCTTTTGGGACTCTGACTCTGCTGTTTACTTGTCGTTTGGTTGCATTCTTCCCGACACGGACGATGGCTGGAATATGCTATATCAGATTCTACCCGACGGTACATCAAATATCATTGTCATTGATGTATATATGGGCGTTGATGGCTTTTATGTAGTGGCTGACTTCATGGCTCTGTATCTGAACGAAAGAGCAGTAGGCGCGTCACCGGCAGACTTGAAAAGACTGTATGGACAGTATTGCACCAAAGAGCTTACCGAAGAACTATCTGCGGCGACTTTCCCGATTGTTTCGGATGACACCGATTTTCGGCACGCTTATAAGACAATTCATATAGAACCTCAAGACGGCTTTACAGGACCTCCGTTGGAAAAGTATTCATTCGAGGTGAAATTCAAACCTAACCCCAACGATGATAATGTGACCGACATCCTGTATATGGAAGTCAACGGCTCCACAAATAAGATTATAAAGATTAACAGCGGCGAAAGGGAAGTTATATGACAAACAAAGAATTATTTTTAACCATAGTTGAGCGGCCAAAGACAGAGCCTTTTCTCAAAGGCTTTAAGTTCCGTAAACGTGATTCTTCTTTCATCAAACAAGAAGGTGGTTTGCGACGGCATCTCGAATTAGACCATTGGAGTAAGGAGGGAGTGCTTATCATCTATCCTATCTATATGGTTCGTTTCGATGTGCTATTGAAATGGTTTGAGCCGTATAATGTAAAATCACCGCAAGACCAACAGGATAATCCTTCAGTCGGATTTACCGGAGATATGCTTGGCAGGCAGGATAAGTTTACGATTTCAGAAGCCAATCTGGAGTGCGAATACTCAAAACTCTGTGGCACACTTGCCGAATGTTCCCGCATAGTATTTCAATCATACACGTCATTGCATGATATGTTTGAACACGAGATTATACCCAGATTGGAGGGTAAGCGAGCATTACCAGATGTCGGTGCAGACTGGGCGTTCAAGTATCTTACACTAACACGTATTGAATCGCCTGAAGATTATCCGGCAGTCAAAGCATTGGTCTTGGCGCAAGTCCTGAAAATGGCTGAAAGGCACGAACCAAATATAATGGACTATTTCCCTCGACTGGATGAGATAATCAGCGTTATGGAACAGACTTTTCCAACAAAATAATTGCAGACGTCATGGAAATAGATGTGCCGAAATATGATAGGAATATTGGATTGCAACTCTGTTGGCATCCGGGTTATTCGATAAAGGTTTCAAGCGATAATAGCGAAGTAACTATATCAGCTAATCGGGAAGGATTGTTATCAATGGCAAACCATCTCCTCAATTTAGCACAGGCAGATGTGCCTCCCGGCACACATATACATTTGGATGAATACAATTCATTGGAAGACGGTTCACAAAGTATAATTATAGAGAAGGTATGAATCAACGAAAGAGGATAGGCGACTTTTTTGTTGGAGTGATTGTTACATTATTCCTTGCAGTATTGGCTATCCCAATGAAAGCCAATGATAATTGCCGTCAGGATACGCTGAAATATGATTATGAAAGTCTGTATGCAGTTCACTGGGATGTGACTGCCTGCCCGGTGGCAAATGTCTTTACATTCCCTCAAAATGACGTTGACAGGATTGTAGAAGCACTATTAGACACTCCAAAAGAAGCTTTATTTCAAGGGAATTGGATTTTATGTTTCTATTTGGATACTTCGTTTGAGGAAATCTCGCAAATCAAAAGCAATCTATCATCTATTGATTTACCACACGGATATGAGTGGAAGTTTGGATTATTTGAAAATGACAAACAGGGGCTGGCTCTTTTAGCAGCAGTTGTCGAATCGGACTCTAAATTTGTCGCTCATATCGGACATGCCTGTATAGATAAAGATCCATCAGGTAGACCTGTAATCAGCTTTTCGCTGTATCAAGGAGAATCCGATGACCTTTCAATGGAATTTAGAAAATTTCGAGTAAATCATAATTGCATTTTATTGACAATTAATGATTGGGCTTTCGCTCCAACCCAGATGAAACAACTTGACGCACCCTCTAATGACTATATCACTATTTCTTATGTGCCTGATGTCGTTATACAAGACTTGTACTTTACTTCCGTCAGGTATATGCTTGAAAACGTTATGCAAAACGAAGCTGTTAGACCGGCTCCAATAAAACAACAGCCATGAAGCGTTGGCAGAAGATATTGTTGGTGGCTTTTCATGCCGTGATGCTGGTACTGTTCCTCTTTGTGGTGTTGAACAGTTTGCAGTTACGTTGGCGGTTAGGCTATGTACTATTTTGGATTACCGTCCTTTCGGGTTGTGCGGTATATTTCATTCGCGGTAAAAAAGCGGTGTATAATACTATCTCACGGATATATGCCATTGGTTGGATGCTTCTCTCAGTTGTAGGCTTAATATTTACATTCCTGACGTTTGATGCCGTGTATTGCGAAACGGACAAATATATCATGAAGGAACCGTCAGAGATAATAGGCTTCGACAGTGCCATTCTTTATGAAAAGAAGGGTCTGCTTGAAGTAGAGAAACAGCGATATAAGTTTGTTCATCCAAAATCCTTTACCCCGTTGGACACCATCGGAGCTATTGTGATTTACGGAGATTTCGATAATGGCGAAACAACAGATGATGGCGTGGCAATACTCCCTCTTGACGATTCGTTTGATAAAGAAAAAGCCAAAGAATACGCACTAAACCACAACATTGAGTATGGAGAATAACGGGATAAGCAAGCCTATAAATAAACGACAACGATTCAGCCGATTCATGCGGTATCTTTCTGTGGCAGTTGTCACGGTTTGGTTGCTTGTATTTTTGATTGCATCTGCCGATAAAGATGAATTTCGGGCGGTCGGCGTCATTGTGTTATTGTTTTTCGTATTCCTCTTTATAATTCCGCTTATCGGATTTTGGATTTATTCTTTTGTCAAGGCCGTAAGGCGACACTCAAAAGCCGACAGGATTCTTTTATGGTTCCATATCGCCGATCTGTTAATCCTTGGGGGTATAGTTTTTCTACTTAATAGACCACCTATGAGATGCGATGCGTTCATTATGGCTGAATGTTACAACGGAGAGCCTGTTTTCTGGATGTGGAATACAGTAGGTCGTTATCGCGATATGCTGCCTGACAGCACACGACTGGTTGTTGAATTTGATAACGGAGATATGCCACAATCTATGCCCCAATCCGATATACTGGACGAATTTGAAAAAAAGCAACTAAAAGAACGTTTGGACTACTTAGGTTGTATAGGGATAGATGTCAACAATTATCCCGATTCGGAATATTCAACTATCCGATTCCGACGTATGAATATGGGAATGTACTCATATCGCCTTTATAATCATCCTCTCTCGCATGACCAGCAGGACAGCATAAACGCTGATCCGTGCCTGATAGTATATAATGACTCTACTGTTTTCGAGTTTAGTGCCGGTGTCTTAGGAGCACAGACTTTTCCTGGCAAACAGGAATTTCTTGAAGCGCAAAAAAGGAATGAAACTAAATGAAACTGACCGATAAACAATATAGCAATCAGGTTTTTAAGCGCACCTCGTTTTGTAACGAAGGAATTGCCGTGTGGTGGACTAAAAAGAAATTTGAGCGATGCCAATTTCTTGGATGTGATTTTTCAGATGTCCTTGCAAGAGGGTGTCGATTTATAGAATGTGTTTTCAAAAGCGGTAAGTTACAACATTTCTCTATGGGTGGACGGACTTCGGTCTTGCTACGGAAAACAATCTATATGGATTGCACTTTTGAAAATGTCAAATTAAGAAGTCTCGGAATTGCAGATTTCATTGGTTGTACGTTCATTAACTGCGACTTCAATACCTCATTCATTGC
>NZ_PUED01000015.1 GCF_003024925.1 Paramuribaculum intestinale | reverse complement strand
ATCCATGCCGGTGGCCGAGATGTCGGCCGGATCGACGCGCACCTCCACCTGAAGGTTTTTCATGCCGAGCGGCATGGCGCGCTCCCGCAGCATCGCGGCGAAATCCGCAGCCGCCCGGCGGCGCGTGGCCGTGATCTCGGCCGCACTCTCTTTGGCCAGAGCAAGCGCGCGTCGCGCCTCCCGCTCCAGATCGGCCACTGTGGTGTCGGAGTCGTCGAGCTGCTCCAGACGCGCGCGCAGTTCCTCGCGGCGCTCTATCAGCTGGTCGACCGTCTCGGCCTTGTGGCGCGACAGCAGCGAGTAGAGCGTGTCGATACGTTCCTCGGCCGCCTCAAGCTCGCGCGGATCGGCGCTCAGCCCGGCGTCGGTTTCCGACAGCGTCGCGGCGATGTCGGCAAGCTCTATGCGGATAGTGGCCAGACGGCCCGGTATGTCGTCGGTCTCGTCGAGTGCCGCTCCGAGGCGGTCGCACGCGCCGGCCGCTTCGTCGACGAGCGATATGGCATTGCTGCCACCGTCGGAGAGCGCCTGAAGAGCGTCGTAGAGATCCGACTTCACCGCCGTGAGATTGCCCAGCACCTCGCGATCCTTTTCGAGCTGCTCCAGTTCTCCGCTCTGAAGCCGCGCCGAGTCGAGCTGTTCGAGCTGATAGCGGGTGAACTGCTCGTCGTCGCGCACGCGCTCCAGCCGTGCCTTGGTCTTCTTGAGCTGACGCACGGCCGAACGGAACGCGTCGAAACGCCGGCCGTACTCCCGGAGCCGCTCGGCGTTTCCGGCCAGAGT
Source organism: Paramuribaculum intestinale (assembly GCF_003024925.1). Lineage (GTDB taxonomy): Bacteria > Bacteroidota > Bacteroidia > Bacteroidales > Muribaculaceae > Paramuribaculum > Paramuribaculum intestinale. The sequence continues at coordinate 26,850 of NZ_PUED01000015.1, read as the reverse complement.
GTCGATGACCTGCAGCTGAAATCCCGGCTGGGCGAGCAGCTGATTGTTGTGCTGACTATGGATGTCGATGAGATTTATCGCTATCTCCTGCAGACGCGACAGCGGCACCGGCGAATCGTTGACAAACGCTCTCGACCGTCCGTTGGGGGCTATCTCGCGGCGTAGTATGCACCGCTGCGGATCCCAGTCGATGTCGGCCTCGGCGAACACCTGCCGCAGGTGGGGATAGGCCTCGATGGCAAATACCGCCTCGATGACCGACTTGCGGTCGGCACTTCGCACGGCCTTGGTGTCGGCCCGCCCTCCGAGTAGCAGAGAGAGCGCCCCGAGCATTATCGACTTGCCGGCTCCGGTTTCGCCGGTGATTATGTCGAGTCCGGGATAGAAACGGATGTCGACCGCATCAATCAGCGCATAGTTGGATATATGCAGTGTTTCGAGCATAAGGGAAGTATTATGATTTAACCGACAGTAGCAGGTTTTATTTCCTGGGGTTCTTTATCTTTTCCATGGCTTCGGACTCCGACGGCCAGAGAGCCGTCAGCAGCGCCGCCGCCTCGCGGCGCTCGTCGTCGGAGGCCTTGGAATAGAGTCCGACAAACTCGTCGAGCTTGGCATCGCGCATCAGAGCCGCGAGCGGCGTCATGGGCGACTGCGAGACCATGTCGCGCAGCCGCTGCAGCGTCTGCCCTATAGTGGCGCGCCCCTTTTCGGGGCTGACGGTCATGACGTCAAGACCGCGACGGTGGTAGTCGTAGAGAAGAGTACGGAAGGCCGCGGTGGGAGGCTCGGTCAGCGCCGCGAGCAGCGAGGCGCGGTTGCGCGGGGAGTCGATGGCGCGCCACCCCTTGCCGCCCGACGACCGGGCCAGAGTGACGATCTGCGAGGCCACCCCGTAGAAAGGAGTCCCGCCCTCGGGCGCAAAGCTGTCGGCATCGACAGCCAGAATGAGATACACATAGAAATCGAGCAGCGCCGTAAGCTCCGAATCGATGGCGTCGCGCGCAAAAACGAGAGGCTGTCCGGACGAATAGGGAAACTCCACCTCGGCGTCCCTGACATTGAGCAGCGTGGTGGTGTAGCTGCTGTCGTAGACCGGTCGGGTGGACTGCACCGTCAGGACGGCGCTCACCTTGTCGTCGGCATATGACTGCACGTCGAAAAACATCCGGCACTCGATCCGCTCTCCGGGAGCTATACGAAGCTCGGTGAACGAGGTGGTGTTGACATACTCCGCGACGGCCTCCTGCAGCTGACGCGCCACGTCGGAGGGCATCGTTTCGGTGCGGCTGACATTGACCTCCACCTTGCAGTTGAGCTCGGAGCAAAGGGCCACCGCCACGGCAGCCGCAAAGGCGACCAGTGTCAGCAGCATCCGTTTCATCGCATGGCGCAGATTTGATCGAGGATATCGCAGGCCACCTCGCGTTTGGATTTCAGATCGTAGCGGGTGGTGCGGCCGTCGGCCGAGAGTATGGTGACGAGATTTGTGTCGGTACCGAATCCGGCTCCCTTGTCGCGGAGAGAGTTGAGCACTATCATGTCGAGATGCTTGCGCTTCATCTTGTCGGCGGCATTGTCCATCTCGTGGTCGGTTTCGAGCGCAAAACCCACCAGCGTCTGTCCGGGGCGCTTGCGCTCTCCCAGTGCCGCCGCTATGTCGGGGTTCTTCACCAGGCGGATGACCGGAGGCTCTCCCCCCTCGCGCTTGATCTTGCTCAGTGCGGGCTCGACAGGAGCATAATCGGCCACAGCAGCAGCCATCACGGCCACGTCGGCACCGGCAAACTCATGCTCGGCGGCCTCCATCATCTCGCGGGCCGACTCTACCTTTATAACCCTGACGCCCGGTTCGGAGGGAACGACACTCACCGGACCGCTGACCACGGTGACTTCGGCGCCACGGCGCGCGGCCTCGTCGGCTATGGCATAGCCCATCTTGCCCGACGAATAATTGCCTATGAACCTGACAGGATCTATCTTCTCGTAGGTGGGTCCGGCTGTAATCATCACTTTCAGCCCCTTCATTGACGCGGAAGCGTCAAAAAACGCATCGACAGCCTCAAGTATCTCCTCAGGCTCGGCCATGCGGCCTTTGCCCACAAGATGACTTGCAAGTTCGCCGGCACGCGAGTCGATGACATGGTTGCCATACGAACGCAGCAGCCCGATGTTGCGCTGCGTGGTGGGGTGGGCCATCATGTCGAGATCCATGGCCGGAGCCACAAACACCGGAGCCTTGGCCGACAGATAGGTGGTGACGAGCATATTGTCGGCCACTCCGCAGGCCATCTTGGCTATGGTGGAGGCCGTGGCGGGCGCTATCACCATGGCGTCGGCCCAGAGGCCTATGTCGACATGGCTGTTCCACTGCCCTGTATTGGCTGTGAAAAACTCGCTTATGACCGGACGACCGCTCAGAGCCGACAGCGTGACAGGAGTTATGAACTCCTTTCCGGCAGGGGTGATTACCACCTGCACCTCCGCCCCTGCCTTTACAAACAGGCGGAGCAGGCTGACCGACTTGTAGGCTGCGATACCGCCGGTGATGCCGAGTATTATGTGCTTGCCTTTCAGCATCAGTTGCCTTCGGTTTTCATACGGAGCCTCACGGCGGTGAAGGCATCCTTGGTGTTCTGCGAGAAATCGCCCTGCATTATCCAGTTGTAGTAGCTCGGATCGGTGCGCAGCACCTCCTCGGCCAGACGCCCCTTGTACTTGCCGAAATTCACCACCTCGCGGTGTTTGTCGTCGTAGACCAGACGCCCCATGAAGTCGACGTTGCGGTTCTGCGCCGAGTATTCCGAAAGATATGATATGTCGTTGGGCAGATCGTCGTAGTGGTCGAGTTGCGCCTTAAGCACCTCATAGGTGGCGCGTGTGTCGGCGTCGGCCGAATGTGCCTCGGTCAACTCCTTGCCGCAGTAGAAGCGGTAGGCAGCCACGAGCGTGCGCTGCTCCTTCTTGTGGAATATCGTCTGCACGTCGATAAACCGCGGCTTCGTGAAGTCGAACTTTATGCCTGCACGCTGAAACTCCTCGTCGAGCATCGGTATGTCGAACCGGTTGGAGTTGAACCCGGCGATGTCGCATCCGGCGAAAATCGAAGCCAGATCCTTGGCTATCTGCTTGAACGTAGGCTCGCCGGCCACGTCGGCGTCGGTGATATGATGCACGGCCGTGGCCTCGGGCGGGATGGGTATCCCGGGATTGATGCGTCGGGTGCGCGATATCTCCTTGCCGTCGGGCATGATCTTGAGTATCGACACTTCCACGATACGGTCCTGCGTGATATTGGTGCCGGTGGTTTCGAGATCGAAGAATATTATCGGTTTGTTGAGATTGAGTTCCATAAAGCAAAGCGTGGCTGGTAGAGTGGAGATGATGGAATGGGTGTGCCGGATCAGTGTCAGTCGACGATATGCATCGGCATCAGCAGCATCAGCAGCTCGGTGCCCGGCGCGTTCTCAGCCGGCAGACAGATGGCCGCATGACTCGGATCGGCAAGTTTCATCATCACGTCGGGAGTGGAGAGGGTGTTGAAAATCTCGAGCAGATAGGGCGCTCCGAATCCGATGAGCAGTTCGGCGCCGTCATACTGGCACGGCAGCGACTCCAGACCCGATGTGCCGTAGCTGCTGTCCTGCGCGCGGAGCGTGAGATTGTCGGCCGAAAGCTTGAACTTCACCAGACCGTTGCCGTCGTCGCCGAACACGCATACGCGGCGCAGCGAATTGATGAGCGACTGGCGGTCGATGGTCAGCGTGTAGGGGTTGCCTGCCGGTATCACTCTCTCGTAAGGAGGGAAATTGCCCTTGATGAGGCGGCAGTCGAAGATGTAGGACGACGACTCGAAGCGCACGTTGCGCTCGCTGACCGTGACTTTGATTGAATCCTCCTTGGCGAAAACGTTCTTTAGCACCGTGGCGGGCTTGAGCGGCAGTATGAACGAGCACTCACACTGAGGCTGCACGAGCGAGTTGGTGAACTTCACCAGCTTGCGTGTGTCGGTGGCCACAAACACGATATGATCGGGCTTCACGTCCCATAGAATACCCATCATCTGCGGACGAAGATCGTCGGTGCCTACGGCGAAGAGTGTGTTCTCGATGCCTTTCATCACTACCTCCGTCGGGCATACAAAGCTGAGCCGCTCTCCTTCGTCGGCCTGCTCGGGCTCGGGATATTCGCGTCCGTTGATACCCACCGTAGAGTAGTCGCCGCTCGAATAGGAGATCTTCACCTCGAGGTTTTCGTCGTTGATATCGAACGTTATACCCTGATCGGGAAGCTCGCGGAGCAGCTCCACGATGCGGCGGGCGTCGAGGCAGAAGGAGCCTTCGCCTTCAGTGCCTGTCACGTCGAGGCGCGCCACCAGTGAGTTCTCCGAATCTGACGCCTTCACCGTCAGGGTGTCCTCCTCCAGAACAAAGAGGAAGTTGTTGAGTATCGTAAGCGGATTTTTTGAGTTTATTACCTTGCTTACAGCTGAAACGAAACCGCTGAGGGTCTTGCTCGGAACGTTGAATTTCATATCTTCGTAAGGAGTTGTAGTTACTGACCTACAAAGGTATGTAAAAAAATCGGCATTTGGAGTCATGACGCATGCATTTTTTCAGCCTTTTCGCCCGCGCATTCCGCAGTCCGGTTTTTGAACTGCGACAATTTGCAATTAAAAATGTTTTGGAGTAATTTTACGCAAGAAACCCAACCACGACAACACAACAATCTCATGAGCGATACAGGCGAATGGTGGACCGCTCCGGCCGAAAGCGAGAGCGGACAATTGATTATGGTCACAGGGCGTCGCGATGTGGAGAAATTCCGCGCGAATCCCCGGTTCAGCATCAGAGTGGAAGTGACATGGCCCTACACACCCAAGCCCGACGGGATGCCCTCGGAAGAGGACTCGAAGGTGATGGAGCAGGTGACGGATCTGCTCAACGACGAATTCAGCCGCGATCCGGTGGCGGTAATGACCGGCATCTTCACCGGCTCAGGCGAGCGCAACTGGGTGTTCTACACCCTTTCGACCCACATTTTCGGCCGCAAGCTCAACGAGATGCTGGAACCGCTGCCGGTGTTGCCGCTCAGCATATCGGCCGAAAACGATCCCGGATGGGAGGCCTACGACGAGATGGCCGACGCTGAGATACATCTCGACTGACACACGGTCAGAACGCCTCGCCGACGGCAAACACGAAGCCGGCCGTATGACGGCCTATGCCGTAGTCGATGCGGGCGTTGACGCCATGCTTGAATTCAAACCGCAGCCCTATGCCGCCGTTGGGCAGCCACTCGGGGCGGATCTCCTTCTTCGACAGGTTGCGGAACGACGAGAACACCGCCGCCTGACCCAGCCATGCGGTCATGCCGATGCGCCACCAAATATGCTGGCGAAGCTCGGCCTGAAGCGACATCTGACTATTGTCGATATACGATCCCATGTAGTAGCCGCGCATGCGTATGCCGTCGCTGGCTATCATCTCGCGCATGCTCCACGGAGTGTGCGAACTATTGAACTTTGCATACAGATCAAAGGCGAGAGTGGCGCCGCGCCACAGACCCAGATATGCGTTGCCTATGATCAGATGGCTCTGAAACGACGCCGGAGCGCTCCCCAGCTGACGCGGATAGAACATGTAAGTGTAGCTCAGATGCACTCCGCGGGTGGGCTGCAAGATACTGTTGCGGGAGTCGATGGAGAGCGAGGCGCCGAGTCCGGTCACGTAGTACTGCCGCCGGCCGCCGAGCAGATATTCCGGATTCGACATGCGACGGGCGTCGGTATAGTCGAAATTGGTGTGAAAACCGGCATGAAGGTGGTGTGTGAGCTTATAGACCAGCTCCGTGCGCAGATCGATCTGGCGCCGGTCATATTTCGACTTGGGATTGACGGCCGTCTCCTCGGAATTGATGCCCCAGAAATCGAGCCTCTTGCGATATGCCTCGAATTTATAGCCGAGTCGCAGACGGTTGCCGGGGAAAATATTGTTGCCCTTGAAAGTGAACACGAAGAAGCCGTTGAGCGAAGCATTCAGGCACGCAAACAGATCGGACGGAATGCCGACACTGTCGGTGCGGTCCACGCGATAGAGTCCGGTGCACAGCGCCCCGATGCCGAACGACGCCTCGCGGGTGTAGCTCGGCGAGATACCGAAGCTGAGATCAACCCGCTTCTCGCGGGTGCGGTCGACGCTTCCGGCCATAAAACCGTTGAGATAGTTTTTAACCTTTGGCGGCAGCCGGTTGAACAATGGCAATGAATCGACCTTGAAATCGCTTGTCGGCGAAGGAGCTTCGGCCGTCGCCGGAGCTACGGCCGGAACAGCGATACTGTCACCGGCATCGGCCACTGCGCCACGCGCGCCCACACGCGCCACCGACATGACCATCAGGAGCATGACCGCTCTGACAGCCGCGCAGCAGGGAGGATGAAGGCATCGATATTTCATCGACGTGGCTTTAGCAGGCTTAATGACAATCTGATCGTGATATCAACTGTAGTGGACGGGATTCAAAGTCCCTTGAACGGAGGCGGAGTGATGTCGCCGGCGTCATCGGCTTTATCGGCCTCACCACCCTTATCGCTGGCGGAGTCAGCCGCAGCGCTATCGCCAGAAGCGGTTTCGGCCGGGGGCAAAGCGGGCATCGCAGTGGCCGGAGAGGGCGACGATTCATGAGAGTCGCTTTCATCGGCGGCATCGCTGTCTGAACGTCCATTGGTGTCGCCCTCAGCCTGATTGGCGGCGAGAATCTCGTCGGTGCGCGACGCCCACTGACGCTTGCCGAAGATCTTCTCCACGTCCTCGGTGAATATCACCTCGCGGCTGATAAGCGTATCGGCCAGACGGCCATGTCCCTCGGCGTGACTGCGCAGTATCTCCTTGGCGCGCTCATACTGCTCGCTGATGATACGCGACACCTCCTCGTCGATCAGGCGGGCACGCTCGTCGCTGTAGGGCTTCGAGAAACCGTAGTCCTGACCGGTGGAGTCGTAGTAGCACAGGTTTGGCAGACGGTCGCTCATGCCGTAGTAGGCCACCATGGCATAGGCCTGTTTGGTGACGCGCTCCAGGTCATTGGCCGCGCCGGTGGATATATGGCCGATGAACAGCTCTTCGGCCGCACGTCCGCCGAGCGTGGAGCACATCTCGTCGAGAAGTGCCTGCGTCGGCGTGATCTGACGCTCCTCGGGCAGATACCACGCTGCTCCGAGAGCCTTGCCACGCGGCACTATCGTCACCTTTATCAGAGGATTGGAATAGCGGAGATGCCACGACACCGTGGCGTGGCCCGCCTCATGGACGGCGATCGAACGCTTCTCCTCGTCGGTAGTGATCTTCGAGCGCTTCTCAAGACCTCCGATTATACGGTCGACGGCATCGATGAAATCCTGACGGCCGACGCTCTGCTTGTTGTGGCGCGCAGCGATAAGTGCGGCCTCGTTGCACACATTCGCTATGTCGGCGCCCGAAAATCCGGGAGTCTGGCGTGCGAGAAGATCCACGTCGACCGTTTCATCGGTCTTGATCTTGCGCAGATGCACATTGAATATAGCCACACGGTCGTTGAGGTCGGGAAGATCCACATAGATCTGCCGGTCGAAGCGGCCTGCACGCAGCAGCGCCTTGTCGAGTATGTCGGCGCGGTTGGTGGCCGCCAGTATGATCACTCCGGAGTTGGTGCCGAAGCCGTCCATCTCCGTCAGCAGTTGGTTGAGGGTGTTTTCACGCTCGTCGTTTGAACCCATGTTGGGATTGCGGCCACGCGCTCGGCCCACGGCGTCGATCTCGTCGATAAACACTATGCATGGAGCTTTCTCCTTGGCCTGACGGAACAGGTCGCGCACACGAGACGCGCCGACGCCCACGAACATCTCCACGAAATCCGAACCCGACATGGAGAAGAAGGGCACATTGGCCTCGCCGGCAACAGCCTTGGCAAGAAGGGTCTTGCCGGTACCCGGAGGGCCGACAAGCAGCGCTCCCTTGGGTATCTTGCCGCCGAGATTGGTGTAGCGCTGGGGATTTTTCAGAAACTCCACGATCTCCTCTATTTCGGTCTTGGCTTCGGAGAGGCCGGCCACATCCTTGAATGTGACATGTATCGGACCGTCCTTGTCAAAAATCTTGGCCTTTGACTTGCCGACACTGAACACTCCGCCGCCGGCGCTGTCACGGCCCGACATGCGGCGCATCATCACAAACCAGAAAACGATCAGTATTATCACCGGGCCGAAGGTCCAGAGCAGCGGCCCGAAGTCGCTCCCCTTCTCATACTTCACCTCGCCGCTGAACACGCCTTCCTGACGCCACTGGTCGATCTTGTCCTGCATCTTGTCGGCCGAGGGAGATTCGGCGACAATGCGGGCGCTCACACCCGATTCGGGCTTGAAGTTGGAGCCGAACACCACCTTGGCCATGGAGTCGGTCAAGGCGCCTTCAACCTCTCCTTTGTTGGAGAACACTGTGATGCGGCTCACTCCGCGGTCGTGGACATACTGCTCGAATTTGGTGTACGACACTGACTTGGTCATCGAATTGTCGTCGAAATACAATATGCCGGCGAGAAATATTATCACGATGGCATACATCCAGTACATGCTGAAACGTATGGCCGGTTTGTTTTTCTTGGGTTGTTCCATTTCTTGGGGTTGTGTGTGCGGAAAGAGGATGGATTCAGTCGAGGTCGGCGATCTCTGTCAGCGGAGCGTCGCTCCACAGCTCTTCGAGATTGTAGTGCTCGCGCATCTCGCGGATAAATACGTGGACGAGCGTGTCGCCGTAGTCGATCACGATCCACTGCGAGTTCTGGTAGCCGTCGTAGTTATACGGCTTTATTCCGGCCTTTTCCAGCAGATGCTCGCGTATATTGTCGGCTATCGCCGACACCTGCATCGTGGAGGTGCCTTCGCATATTATGAAGTTGCTGGCGGCGGCACTCTCGATGCCGCTCAGATCTATGACGGAGATTCGTCGTCCTTTCTTATCTTGTATTCCCTCGGTGATGAGTCCGACGATGTCAGCCTTTTCGGTCATTTTTGTCAGTTGTTCGATAGGTTATGTGTTTAGAGATTGCAAATTTAGTCACTTACACCCATTAAAACAATTTTCATGCCAAAAAGGTAGGGAAGGACAATGATTTTACGCCGCCGTCAGCAGAACGGCAGCGCTATATGGTAGGCGGCAAGCGCTACCAACCAAGCCAGCAATGTGTTGTAGACTACTGAAAACGCACCGTATTTCCACGAATTCGTTTCTTTCACTATCGCTGCCACGGTGGCTATGCACGGGCAGTAGAGCAGGATGAAGATCATGAAACTCAGTGCCGATGCGGCCGAGAAGTCGGCCGTGCCCGTGGCGGGATTCACAGCCGTCAGGCGTGCCGAGAGCGAACTGTCGTCGATCTCCTCGTCGCCGGTATAGAGCACTCCGAGCGTCGATACCACGATCTCTTTGGCGGGAATGCCCGCAAGAGCCGCCACAGAGGCGCGCCAGTGAAATCCCAGAGGCTCCATGACGGGATTGACTATCTTTCCGGCCATTTCGAGATATGAATCACGATGAACATCGATCTGCGAATCGTCGGAGATGGCTGTGGTCAGCTGCGCGTCGTCAGCATCTGCCACCGTAGCCTGCCTGTCGTGGATCGGGAAATAATTGAGAGCCCAAACTATTATGCTGGCCACGAGGATCACTCCGCCCATTTTCTTGAGGTATTGCTGACCCTTGCCCCATGTGTGGCGCAACGAGGCCTTCAGAGTGGGGATGCGGTAGGGCGGAAGCTCCATCACGAACGGAGTGACATCGGTCGTAAACTTGAACTTTCGCAGCAGACGGGCGGTGACCATGGCCACTACCACTCCGAGGCAATACAGACCGAGGATGACCAGAGCCGCATGACGCTCGAAAAACGTGCCGACAAGCAGCACATAGACCGGCAGCCGCGCCGAACACGACATGAACGGATTGATCAGTATGGTGATCAGACGGCTCGTGCGGCTCTCTATCGAACGGGTTGCCATGATGGAGGGCACCGTGCATCCGAATCCCATGATCAGCGGTATGAACGACTTGCCGTGAAGCCCTATGCGGTGCATCAGCTTATCCATTATAAACGCCGCCCGCGCCATATAGCCGGAATCCTCCATGAAGGAGATGCAGAAGTAGAGTATCAATATGTTGGGTAGAAACACTATCACACCGCCGACACCGCCGATTATGCCGTCGGCAATGAGATCCTTCAGCGGCCCGTCGGGCATCATCCCCTGCACAATCTGCGATATTTTACCGACCAGCCACTCGATCCAGTCCATAGGATACTGGCCGATCTCGAACGTAGCCCAGAATATCGCAAACATTATAAGGAGGAATATCGGGAAACCGAACAACTTGTTGGTCACAAACGCGTCGATGATATTCGTCGGGTTATTACGGTCCTGATCGCCCTTGACAAGCGTCTCGGCAAGCGCGCCGGCTATAAATCCGTATTTTTCATCAGCGATGGCCGACGACGCATCCTCCTTGCGCATCAGTTCTATACGCTGCTGCTCCGCCCTCGTAGCCTCCATGATCTGCGCCGATCCGGGCAGGCTCTCCACCAGGCGTATCACCTCGGCATCGTCCTCCAGGAGTTTTATCGCTATGAAGCGTGGCGAGAAGCGCGGGCTGACATCAGGCTCGGCTTTGATCAGATCCTTCACGGCGGTCACACCGCGCTCTATATCCTCGCCAAGATTCACATGCACGTGGCGCACATCCTCGTCGCGTCCCTCATATACATCGATAACCGTATCGAACAGTTCGTTCAGTCCTTGTCCGGTACGGCTTACGGTAGGCACCACCGGCACTCCGATCATACTTCCGAGAAGCTTGTAGTCGAGTCTGTCGCCACGTTTCTCAAGCTCGTCGTACATATTGAGAGCTATCACCATGGAGCGGTCCATGTCGATCAGCTCGGTGGTCAGGTAGAGATTGCGCTCAAGATTGGAGGCCACCACCACATTTATGATCACGTCGGGGGTGGCGTCGCGCAGATATTTGCGCACATAAAGCTCCTCGGGCGAATAGGATGCCAGCGAATAAGTGCCCGGCAGGTCGACGATATTGAACCGATAGCCCTTGTAGTCAAAGTGACCCGACTTGGCGTCGACCGTCACTCCCGAATAGTTTCCGACATGTTCCTTGGCTCCAGAAGCCACATTAAACAGCGACGTCTTGCCACAGTTGGGATTACCGACAAGAGCCACATTGATGACATGAGCCGGGCGGTGCCTGACGTCGGCAGGCTTTTCACCGCCACTCCGCGCGTGATTTTGCTCCCCTGCGAAGGGAGTCACCTCCACAAGATGCGCTTCCGACCGTCTGAGCGAGATCTCATAGCCCATTATGCTGTATTTGATGGGATCTTTCAACGGAGCATGAAGCAACACCTCTATATCGTGCCCCTTCACGAATCCCATCTCAATCAGGCGTTTTCTGAACGCCCCGTGGCCGAGAATCTTCACGATTTTCGCTTTCTGCCCGGTCTGAAGTTCGTCTAATCTCATAATTTACGTCGGAGTTTCAGCTGCAAAATTGGCAATTTTATGTGTAATCTCAAAGAAAACGCGGGAATAATTTATACCGATTATAAATTAACCCGCCGAATCGAGCCACCGGTCGCGCAGACGAAACAACCCCCGCGCAAAGCCCGGAAAGAGCATCAGCGCAGGGGTCTGTATCATTCGGCATGTCACGTGCAAGCCGACCCTGGCAAGCGATCAGTGACAGCCGCAGCCCTCGTGGTCGGAGCATCCGCACGAATCAGTTCCGTCGCCATGACAGCCGCAGGAGTCTTCGCCGCCGTGATGGCAGCCGCATCCGCAGCCGTGAGCCGGCTGAAGCTCTTCGGGAGTAGCGTCGCGCACGGTGATGATCGAGCCTTTGAAGCGCACGTCCTTGCCGGCCAGAGGGTGATTGAAATCCATCTCGACCTCATCGTCGGTGACATCCACCACGAGTCCGTTGATGCGATAGCCGTCAGAAGTCATCATCGGAAGCACCGCTCCCTTCTTTACCATCTCGGAATCAAATTTCCCGTCTACGGCAAACACGTCCTTTTCAAGACGAGCCACCTGATCGGGATCATGCGGACCGAATGCCTCGGCAGCCTTGACAGTGACGTCAAACTCGCCGCCGGCCTCCAGACCCTCGATAGCCTTTTCAAGCGGACGGATCATGCCGGGAGTAACTCCGAATATTATCTTTTCGGGATCCTGCGCATCGGTCTGATGCACAAGATTCTCACCCGCAGGGGTCACTTCATAGAGGTCGTAGCCCAGCTCTACATATTTTCCGGGTTGAATTTTTTCCATATAATTATCTGTTTGATATTTCTACTGCCATCAAGAGCTGCAAAAACCGTGCCAGCGGAAGCCCTGTCAGCCGAGTATCGAGTAAAAAGCCCAGATACCGGCCGCGACTATCACCACAAGGAGAATTATGGCGACCCACATGGTGCGCCGTGTGCACGGGGGATAGAGCGATTGATTCTGACGGTCGGCCATATTGGCCGATGCGCGTCGGTTGCGTTCATTGTGCGACATAGGATTAAGATTTTATCCGACGGCTACTCTACGCCATCCACGCAGCCACAGCCATTCATCAGAATAAACGCGCGGGCAGATTGATTTGTTTCAACGGCAGCCGCTGTCATCACCCGCAATGCCACAAAAAAAGATCCGGATCAGGACTTGCATCCAAAACCGGATCATCACGCTAATTAAAGAGGTACCAAGCAGAATCGAACTGCTGTACACGGTTTTGCAGACCGTTGCCTCACCACTCGGCCATGGTACCATAAAAAAGGAAGTGATACCGCAGGGTGTCGTGCTTCCGTTTATGGCGGTGAGGACGAGATTCGAACTCGTGGTAGGATTGCTCCTACGTCAGTTTAGCAAACTGGTGGTTTCAGCCACTCACCCACCTCACCGTGGTCTATTTTTCCGAATCATTTCTGATTGGTGGTGCAAAGGTAGCATGTTTTTTGCAATTATCCAAATCATCGACCATAAGTTTTCACAGAAAAATATTTTTTATCGGAAAAATTGCCTTTTGCCAATGTATTTACGAACTTTATGCCTCCACAATCTTTTTAATTCTGTCACACACCGAACACACTCTATCAACAGATGGCAAAACAATCTGACATCTCCGACAAAAAGCGACCGCGCAACCTGATACGCAGAGTTGCCGATCTGTACATCGACGGATTCCGCTCCATGACGGTGGGGCGAAGTCTGTGGGCCATAATACTGATAAAACTGGCCATACTGTTCCTGGTGTTCCGGCTCTTCTTCTTTCCCGACCTGCTGAGCCGCGACTATCCGACCGACGAGGATAGAGCCGCGGCAGTGCGCGGCCAGCTGATAGACCGCGGATCGCAGCCCGACCGACAACCGACCGACAATCAACACTCAACACCATAACAACTCAACCACAGACGCTAATGGAAAATCTCGTAGAAGTAGTCGACTGGTCGCGATGGCAGTTTGCCCTGACCGCCATGTACCACTGGCTGTTCGTGCCGCTCACCCTCGGAATCTCGGTGATCATCGGCATCATGGAAACCATCTATTACCGCACCCGATCGCGGCGGTGGCTCGCCATCACAAAATTCTGGATGACACTGTTCGGCATCAACTTCGCCCTCGGAGTGGCCACCGGCATAATCCTTGAATTCGAGTTCGGCACCAACTGGTCGAACTACAGCTGGTTTGTAGGCGACATATTCGGAGCGCCGCTCGCCATAGAAGGGTTGCTCGCGTTCTTCATGGAATCGACGTTTATCGCAGTGATGTTTTTCGGATGGAACAAGGTCAGTCCGCGTTTTCATCTGGCCGCCACATGGCTCACCGCGATCGGAGCGTCGATCTCGGCTCTGTGGATACTCATCGCCAACGCCTGGATGCAGCATCCGGTGGGCATGGAGTTTGATCCGGCACAGATGCGCAATGTCATGGACGACTTCTGGGCAGTGGTGCTCTCGCCTGTAGCCATCCACAAGTTCTTCCATGCCGTCATGTCGGGATGGGTGCTTTCGGGTGTCTTCGTCACCGGGATCTCCGCCTGGTTCATGCTTCGGCGACGCAACCACGCCATGGCCATAAGCTCCATCAAGGTAGCCTCCGCGGTTGGAGCCATCGGCATGCTCGGCACCCTATGGAGCGGCGACGGATCGGCTGTCGACGTGGCGCGGGTGCAGCCCATGAAACTCGCCGCCATGGAGGGACTCTACGACGGTTCGTGCGGGCAGGCCATCAGCGCGTTCGGCATCCTCAACCCCGACAAGAAGCCGGGCGACGACAAGCCCGCTTTCCTGTTCAACATCAGCATCCCTGCAGGGCTGTCGATACTCGCCACCCACTCGGTGGACGGCTTCGTACCCGGCATCAACGATCTGATAGAGGGGCGCGCCGTCACACCCGCCGGCGACACCGTAAAGACCGAAAGCTATGCCCAACGCATAGCCGCCGGACAGCGCGCCCAAAATGCGCTACGACGCTACGACGCAGCCCGCAAAGAGGGCGACACGGCCGCTATGACGCAGGCCGCCGCCGAGCTAAAGGCCGACTTCGACAACTTCGGCTACGGCTATCTCCAGTCGCCAGCCCAGGCAGTGCCGCCTGTAGCCGTCACCTACTATGCGTTCCATATCATGGTGATTGCCGGAGGATTCCTGTGCCTCGTGCTCGCGCTGACACTATGGGGAGCGTTCCGCCGCCACGACCTGCTGACCAAACGATGGTATATACTGACTGCCATCGCGTCGATCCCCGTAGTGTGGATCTGCTCCGAAGCCGGATGGGTCACCGCCGAGGTCGGACGCCAGCCTTGGATCATCGAGGGGCTCATGCCCGTACAGGCAGCCGTCAGCGACATCTCCGCCGCAAGCGTGCAGACCACATTCTGGATGTTCGCAGCCGTATTCACCGCTTTTCTGGCTGCGGAGATATGCATCATGACACGCCAGCTGCGCAAAGGCGCCGAAACCGATTTTGAAAACGAAAAATGACATTGACAACCATGGAACTTGAATATCTTCAGAATTACTGGTGGCTGCTGATAGCCGTACTCGGATCGCTTCTGGTGTTCCTGCTCTTCGTGCAGGGCGGACAGACCATGCTTTTCCAGCGATTCACCGAATCACAGCGCACGATGATCATCAGCTCGCTCGGCAAGAAATGGGAGCTGACATTCACCACCCTTGTGGTGTTTGGCGGAGCATTCTTCGCGTCATTCCCGCTCTTCTACTCCACGAGCTTCGGCGGCGCCTACTGGCTCTGGATGCTCATACTCTTCAGCTTCGTGCTTCAGGCTGTGAGCTACGAATTCCGCCGCAAACCGGGCAATATATTCGGCACCCGTACCTACGACGCATTCCTGCTTATTAACGGATGCGCCGGGTGCATACTGCTCGGAGTGGCCGTGGGCATGATGTTTTTCGGAGCAGAGTTTACCGTCAACATGGGCAACATACTCGACCACGGATCGCCCGTCATATCGCGCTGGGCGCCCACCCACGGACTCGAAGCCATACTTTGCTGGAAAAACCTGCTTCTCGGAGTGACCGTGCTCATGCTCGCGCGCACACTCGCTTCGCTCTACATGCTCAACGACATAGCCGACGATGCTTTCGGCGCACGGCTGCGACGCCAGGCCACGATCAACGGCGCGGTGTTCGTAGTGCTGTTTCTGGCATTTCTCGCCGTCCTGCTCACACAGCGCGGACTGACACAGACCGACCCCGACACATTCCGATGGACCGAATACAAATATCTCCACAACGCGATCGACCTGTGGCCGGCCACGATAGCATTTGCAGCCGGGGTCGCCGCCGTACTGTGGGGCATCGGCGCCACAGCCTTCCGCAAGGCATGGCGCGGAGGCATCTGGTGGGCCGGAGCGGGAACCATTCTCGTGGTCATCGCGCTCTTCTGCTACGCCGGATTCAACTCCACCGCCTACTACCCGTCGCTGCTCGACGCATCAAGCTCGCTGAGCATCCGCAACAGCTCGTCGACCGAATTCACGCTCACCGTGATGAGCTGGGTATCGGTGATCGTGCCGTTTGTCGCCGCATATATCATAGTGGCATGGCGCAAGATGGACTCGGTGAAGGTGACCGCCACCGACTCGGCCCACTGACATCAGACCGCGAGAAAACACTATTTAACGCCGGAGCCGCGAACCATCAGTGCACTCCGGCGTTTTACTACCAAAGAGAAGGCATTTTGCTGGCGTTATTAAAAAGCCAAGGCTCTATTTATAACCCGGAGTCTAACCCAAAGGGTAAACCGTAGGATATATAACCTTCTCAGCCCACTTCCGCCATCCGGACGTGGGCTCTCTTTTTATACACGCCTATACAATTTTAGATACGTAACCATTGTGAGCTAAAGCATATTGCCATAGGATCTGTCTGCTGCGCCGGCATATCCACGAACGAGATGACCCACTGTCGTCCGGGAGGGGATTTTTGCAAAAATAACAGGAAATTAACACCTGCCGCATAGAAGCACGCATCGCCATAAGCCACAGATTTAGTAATTTTGCAGGCTAAAACTATTTTTGAGCGAATGCGACTGACGATTGTCTACATATCCATAATCATCATAACCTCGCTGAAAGCCGCCGCCGACGTCAGGCTTTCCGCCACTGTGCCGCCGGTGGAGATCGAAGTCCAGCCGTCAAGCGGCCTCAACCATGCATGGGTGACCGACGGATCCGACGGGCTCAGCGCCACTGTCACATCGCCCGAGGGGGCCGTATGGTATATGTTCGGCGTCGACGGTGCTTCGGAAGCCACACGGATCGGACAAGGCGCCTCCATCAGTCTGCACAGCGGCAGCCACGGCTACATAGCCAAAGAGGGCGACATCCGCACCTTCTTCTGGGTGACTGACTGGAACGATACCCCGATGACTTGCGGCGAACTCCACACCACGCTCAGCGACTGCGCCACGCTCGAACTCGCATATACCGGCGTGGCTCCCCGCATGACCTATCACGGCATCAACGGACGCCCGTTTGAGATCGACCGCCGGATCACACTCACCCACAGCACTCTCGAAGCCGACGAAGATGGCAATTTTGCAAAGCGCGAAACCGTAGAGTCATTTCCCTACCTCCGCGAGGTGATAGCCATCGACGCCCCGCTGTGCGCCACCGCCCTGACGCTGCGCGGCGACCGCTTCCTGATACAGTGGCAACGCCCCGTCGAGGCTGTCGAATCCGGTTTCACACCCACAGCTGTCGCCGCCAGCGCCACAATGAAACTGAACACACGCGACGTGGCCAACGAACAGACCACCGACGACGCCGCGACAGCCGGATCGGCGCCGCTCGAAGCCACATTCACCGCCTCAACAACCGAAGCGACCGCATTCACCGAGTGGCAGATTGCCACCAACGATGAATTCACCGACATCATCGTCAGCGAGACAGACCCTGACTTCACCTACACGTTCCGCGAGGCCGGCAACTTCTTCGCACGATTCACGGCCGCCAACGCCGACGGCTCCTGCCTCTATGTCAGCGACACCTACAACGTGAGCATAGGCGAAAGCCGCCTCTCATGCCCCAACGCATTCTCTCCCGGCGACTCCGAAGGGGTCAACGACGAATGGAAAGTCAGCTACCGCTCCCTCGTCGAATTCGAATGCCACATATTCAACCGCTGGGGCGTGCGCCTCGCCACCCTCACCGACCCCTCGCAAGGATGGGACGGACGCTACAAAGGCCGCCTCGTGGATCCCGGAGCCTACTACTACGTCGTCAAGGCACGCGGAGCCGACGGCAAGAGCTACAACCTCGGCGGCGACATCAACATCATCAGAAGAAAACGATAGACACACACATCATCCCATACCTCAAAACCTTTGACACTCTATCAGAACATGAACAGACTGCGCAACATACTGACAGCAATGGCCGTCGTGGCAGCAATGGCCGCGGCAGCCCAGTTTCCCAACGTCGTCAACCCCGAGATACCGGCCAAAGTGACATTCGCCGGCAACACAGTCAGCCTCGACCGCGACGACATGTACGAACGCCTCGACCGCGAACTCACAGCGATGGCCTACACCCACGGCAACACCCTCCTCACCATAAAACGCGCCAACCGCTACTTTCCGGTCATGGCGCCGATACTGAAACGCAACGGAGTGCCGCTCGACATGCTCTACCTCGCCTGCATCGAAAGCACCCTCAACCCGCGGGCACTGTCGCCCGCCGGAGCCGCCGGATTCTGGCAACTGATGCCGGCCACCGCCAAAGAGTTCGGGCTTGAAGTAAACAACTTCGTCGACGAACGCTACAACCTCAAAAAAGCCACCGAGGCCGCATGCCGCTATCTGAAACGCGCCTACTCACGCTACGGCAACTGGGAGTCGGTGGCCGCATCCTACAACGGCGGGATGGCACGCATATCGCGCGAACTGCAGGCTCAGGGGCAGAACACCGCCTACAACCTCTACCTGACCGACGAAACGTCGCGCTACATGTTCCGCCTGCTTGCCATGAAACTCATCATGACCCGACCCGCCGACTACGGATTCTCACTCAAGGCCAATCAGCTCTACCGCGCCGCCGAATGCACTCCGGTGAAAGTCAGCGGACCGGTCGACGACTGGCAGCAGTGGGCCATAGACCACGGCACCACCTACATGGCACTGCGCGACCACAACCCCTGGATACGCGCCAAATCGCTCCCCAACAAGACCGGAAAGACCTACACCGTCATGGTGCCCAAGCCCGGAGCGCAGATGCGCAGCCGGCAGAAACCCACCGTCTACGACCGCAACTGGATCAAGGACTGACACGCCACACACCGCTGCGACACACAATACATAACCGAAATGACCACAACCGCCCTGCCGACAGACACAACAGGGTGTTACCACAATGACTGAAACAAAACCGCATATCCACGACACCGCACCCACCGCCATAGCCGAAGAGCAGCTTGAAGTGATGGGAGCGAGAGTGCACAACCTGAAGAATATCGACGTAGAGATACCCCACGACAGCCTCACCGTCATCACCGGCCTGTCGGGATCGGGCAAATCGTCGCTCGCCTTCGACACGATCTACGCCGAAGGACAGCGCCGCTACGTCGAGACATTCTCATCCTACGCCCGCAACATGCTCGGATCGCTCGAACGCCCCGACGTCGACAAGATCACAGGCCTCAACCCGGTCATAGCCATCGAGCAGAAGACCGTCAACCGCAATCCGCGAAGCACCATAGGCACCACCACCGAGATCTACGACTTCCTCCGACTGCTCTACGCACGCGCCGGAGAGCCGCGCAGCTACATTTCGGGCGAGACGATGGTCAAATACACCCACGAGAAGATCGTAAGCCTCATATCGGAGCGCTACCCCGACCGCAGGATCTACATACTCGCCCCGCTTGTCAAAAACCGCAAGGGACACTACAAGGAACTGTTCGAGAGCCTCCGCAAGAAAGGCTACCTCAACGTCAGAGTCGACGGACAGATGCTCGAGATCACCTACGGCATGAAACTCGACCGCTACCGCAACCACTCCATTGAGCTTGTGATCGACCGCCTCAAGGGAGCCTCCGACATGCAGCGCCTGCGCGACAGCGTCGACGAAGCCCTGCGCCAGGGAGAGAAAGAGATGATGGTCTACGACGTGGAGCTTGACCAGACGAGCCACTTCAGCCAGTCGCTGATGGATCCCGTCAGCGGCATTTCCTACCGCGAGCCGGCGCCCCACAACTTCTCGTTCAACTCCCCGCAGGGAGCCTGCCCGACGTGCAAAGGACTCGGACAGGTCAACATCATAGACCGCGCCAAGATATTGCCCGATCCGTCGCTATCGATCCGCGACGGAGGCATAGCCCCGCTCGGCAAATATCGCAACTCGATGATATTCTGGCAGATCGAAGCTATCTGCCAGAAATACGGCCACAAGCTCACCACACCCGTGGGCGAACTGTCGGAAGAAGCCCTCGCCGACATACTCAACGGCACCGACGAGCGACTCAAAATCTCCAACGCCACCCTCTCCACCTCCAACTACTTCCTCACCTACGAAGGCATACTCAAATACATCGAGATGCAACAGGCCGACGACGCATCGTCGAGCGCCCAGAAATGGAGCGGCCAATGGTTCAGCCGCGCCGCATGCCCCGAATGCGGAGGCCGGCGCCTCAACCGCGAGGCGCTCCACTTCTTCATCGACGGCAAGAACATCTCCGACCTCTGCCGCATGGACATCAGCGCCCTCTACCAATGGACCGAAGGCCTCTCCGACCGCCTCCCCTCCACCCGTGGCATAGTGGCGCGCGAGATCGTCAAGGAGATACGCACACGTCTTGGATTTCTTGTCGACGTCGGACTCGGCTATCTATCGCTCGACCGCAACTCCTCCACCCTCTCGGGCGGAGAAAGCCAGCGCATACGCCTGGCCACACAGATCGGATCGGAGCTCGTCAATGTGCTCTACATCCTCGACGAACCGAGCATAGGCCTCCACCAGCGCGACAACCGCCGCCTGATCGACTCGCTCAAGAAACTGCGCGACGCCCGCAACACCGTCATCGTGGTAGAGCACGACAAAGACATGATGCTCGAAGCCGACCACGTTGTCGACATCGGCCCCAAGGCCGGGCGCAAGGGTGGCGAAGTGGTGTTCAGCGGGCCACCCGCCAAAATGCTGCTCACCGACACCCTCACCGCCTCATATCTCAACGGACAGCGGCGCATAGAGGTGCCGCAGCGACGGCGACCCGGCAACGGCAAGACACTCCGGCTTCTCGGAGCCACAGGCCACAATCTGCGCGGAGTCGACCTCACCCTGCCGCTGGGCACTCTGACGGTCGTGGCCGGAGTCAGCGGATCAGGCAAATCATCGCTCATCAACGGCACCCTCCGTCCGATACTCTCCGCCCACTTCTACCGCGCGCAGGAGCAGCCGCTCCCCTACGCCTCGATCGAAGGACTCGAAAACATCGACAAGATAGTGACCGTCGACCAGTCGCCCCTCGGCAAAAGCCCCCGCTCAAACCCCGCCACCTACACCGGAGTGTTCACCGACATCCGCAACCTGTTTGTCAGCCTGCCTGAAGCCAAGATACGCGGATACAAACCGGGACGATTCTCGTTCAACGTATCGGGCGGACGATGCGAGACCTGCGGAGGCAACGGCTACCGCACCATAGAGATGAACTTCCTGCCCGACGTGCTCGTGCCCTGCGAGGCTTGCGGCGGCAAACGCTACAACCGCGAGACACTCGAAGTGAGATTCAAAGGCAAATCGATAGCCGACGTGCTCGACATGACCATCAACCAGGCCGTGGAATTCTTCGCCGGCATCCCCGCCATACTCAACAAGATAAAAGTATTGCACGACATCGGGCTCGGATACATAAAACTCGGCCAGCCCTCGTCGACACTCTCCGGAGGCGAGAACCAGCGCGTGAAACTCGCCACCGAGCTTGCCAAGCGCGACACCGGCCGGACACTGTTTCTGCTCGACGAGCCCACCACCGGGCTGCATTTCGAAGACATCAGGGTGCTGCTCGGAGTGTTCAACCGCCTCGTCGACAAAGGCAACACCGTGGTGGTGATCGAACACAACCTCGACGTGGTGAAATGCGCCGACCACCTGATCGACATGGGACCCGAAGGAGGCTCTGAAGGGGGCATGATACTCGCCGCCGGAACGCCCGAAGAGGTCGCCGCCGGAACATCGCCCACAGCCCCGTTCCTGCGCCAGGAACTCACGACCGGCACCACCCGCTGAACTTTCCGCCCCGTCGCAGGCGTTTTAACCACAGCATATCCATCAACCACTAACCCGTATAATCATGATACGACTCAACGTATTCCTTCTTATCGAGAAAGAATCCAACCGCCGGCCGCTCATTGAGGCCGCCACCGGACTGACCGAACTCTCGCTCCACGACAAGGGGTGCATCAGCTACGACCTATACGGATCGCTGACCGTCGACAACCACCTTATGATCTGCGAGACGTGGAACGACCGCGCCGACCTCGAGCAGCACATGGCCACCGATCACTTCCGCACCATCGTGCCCCAGCTCCAGCAGCTCGCCACCATGACAATGGAAGAGTTCACATTCTGACCGGCCGACAGAGATTTCCACGCAAACAGACCGAGGCGGTGTATTGATGGTTCGTGAAAACCGTCGACACACCGCCTCGATCTTGTTCATGGTCTTTTTCTGACTGTACTATGCGACAGACATGCCGTTCCTGCAGGGCGGCATAGCAAAGTATCTAATCCAAGTCATAGCTTTTGCCGAGTGTAGCCAAAATCCCGTAATTCCACACTCATACTGTCCCTATAAAATGCTCCCGGTGATAAACCGGCATGGAAGAGCGATGCAAAGTTAACAACCACATCGGTTTATCGCAACGAAATCATAGATTTTAACATAAAACTTTTTAACCTAAAAAAAATTTAACGTTGTTTACCCATACAAAAAACATACCTCCACACTACATCCACCCGCAGTATAGATAATACAAGAGCAACAAAAATAAGCCGTTCCTCACGGAGCGGCTTACATCTTAGCCGTCATCTCAAAATTGGAATCAGGCTGCCAAACCTAACATAAAACACATTACTATTATGCACTTCTTACTTGAAACTCCAAAATGATTTACATCCCGGATACACTTTACGGAACATATTTAACAAACTCCTGATTCAAATTAAGAACCGGGCGCTATACACGCCCACGAAATTACAACACAAAATTACAAACAATCCCCACCCATATCAATACCATCTAACCGCATATCGATAAAAATACAATAAATGATTCATTTAGACAATTGACTCTCAATATATTACAACCGCATGGATCTATACACCGCATGTTACAAATCCAAATCACGAGCATCGAAATTCAAACAAATGTGTGACCCGACCGGCAACGTCAAAACACGGTTTCTTTGCCAAAAATATAATAATTTTGCACCATTAACATGTTTACCCTACCTTCTATCGAATGAAAAAACATATCGCTATATCAACATTCATCATATTGCTGTCGATATCGACGGCCTTGCCGTCCCACGCCCTTGCCGACACTGGTCAGACCCGCTCCGACATCCGACCTGCAGAGACAACCGACAATACATCGGCCTACGACAGGATCACCACCGCCGAAATAATACTGGCATCGATGTTTGCCATATCGTCGGCCGGATGCATATCGCTCTACCGCCGCAAAAACACCGCACCCGACAACCGGCCCGACACAGCGACACACACCACCGTAACATCCCCGGCCGACGACACGCCTCCCGACGCCGACACTGCCGACACTGTTTCCAACGGGAGCGGTCTCACAACCATACCCTCCGAGCAGACCGTTCCGACCGAACTGCTCCACAAAATAATCGACTTCGGACTCGCCCACTCCGACAGTCATCAGAAAATCTCCGACAACCTGCGGGCGCTCACCAAAGAATCGCGCCACACCGACGCCCACGCAAGAGAAAGCTTCCGCCTGCTCAACAGCCAGACAGAAATTTTCCAGCAGCTTTTCGACACGGCGTTTCTATGCACCTACCCACGCTTCGTCGACCGCCTCAACAGCCTCCTGCTGCCTGAAAAGACATTTCCACATCCCACACCCGGACAGCTCACCCCCGAACTGCGCGTGGCCGCGTTCATGCGCATCGGAGTCGACGACTGCAACCGCATAGCCCGCACACTCGGACTATCGCTCAACACCGTCTACACCTACCGCAACCGCACACGACAGCGCGCCGCCGACCGCAACCGCTTCATGGCCGAGCTCATGAAGATATCCTGACGGCGCTGATGCATAGAACTGATGCATAGAAATGCATAGAAACTTTGATGATTTGATTTTTCTATTATATTTACTCATTGTTTGAAAAATTTTGAGTAATTTTGCACCGTCTCAGGTTTCGTGTGCATCGCAAGATGCCATGAATTAAAAGGGAATCAGGTGAGAATCCTGAACAGACCCGCTACTGTGAGTCCGCCAAGGATTTCCGTAGATTACAGTCACTGGTCACGATATGACCGGGAAGGCTTACGGAAACAGGACAAGTCAGGAGACCTGCCGGGACCATTGTATCATTAATCCCGAGGACTGGATGCTATGATAGCGACAACTGACATACAATACATTTGCGACCTTCAGCAAGGAAACTCATATAACCCCCATGGTCGCTCTGGTGAAGTCAAAGTGACTTTGCCCTTTGCTGTATGCCAATCATTGAACCCACAAGAGGCACGAGAGATGATACATGTTGAAATCTATTGTTTAACTTTATCATCATCACCTCGTACTAAATGGAATTTGATGTAATCGGAATCTATCTCCCACCATCCGAATTAAATGCAACGCGAATCAAATGTGACCATGGGAAGTTTTCATCCGATCGTTTGAAAGAGATTGAAAATAATGCGGTTCTTGACATCGTCGAGAGACAGCTTGAATGTGGACTGACTGTTGTTACGTCGGGAGGAATACGCTGGAAACACTGGAACAAGGACTTCTTCTTCGGCCTGTCAGGTATATCAAAAGAACGCCTCGAAAGTGGCCATCTGTATTCTATTGATACAAACCTTACCGATCTAATGCGCTTCACGGGTCGCATTTCTTTTAATCCATCACACCCTTATTTCGATGATTTCAAGTTTATGGCTGATGCCGTAGCCGAACGTGCAGTGTGCCGCCAAATTATTCCATCGCCTACCGAGTTGTATATGCAACTCCTTCTTATGGCCGACGGACACCCTGAACGTCTCTATCCAGATGCTTCAAGCCTTGTATCCGACATAACTGAAGCATATCGTAAAACCATAATAAGACTGTATGAATTGGGATGCCGAAGCATAGTATTCGATGATACAGCGTGTGGCTGCCTATGTGAGGATAATTTCGCAAAAAGGCTTCTGCAAGGTGGTATAGACACCATAAGTTTACAAAATATCTTAATTGAACTGATCAATGGTTCTTTCGCTGAAACGCCTTCTGATATTGAGAAGGCAATTTATCTTTCCGGTGGTGACACAATAGTACCGGAGTGGGAATATATAAAATATCCTGATAATATCATGCCACGGATATTGTCGGAAGTCATTGCCGACAAGTTCTTCATGCCTTTTGATGTAGCTGATGATTATTCAATAGAGATTCTAAGCCATCTGCCGAAAGGGAAGAAAGTCGTAATGGGGCTTATAGACGCACATTCTCCTTTTCCGGATGATAAAGATGCCATTATCCGTTTCGTAAGGAAAGCCAAGAGACATATCAATCCCGTTTTTTTGGCTATCAGTCCTAAAACCGGATTCTGCCTGTCTAACTACGCGCCACGCGGTCTCCAGTACAACGATCAATGGACTAAAATCAAATCCTTAAAGAATTTGATTGATAATCATCACATAGCGCTGAAGGAAAGTTATGTTTAAGAACTTTCATGGATTCCAACTGGTAGATGAGTATCATCAGTGGAAAAAGGAACACAGGCAAAACAACAACCCGCTTCAGATTAAAGTACTTTGCGTGACTGGCATAATAACAAAGCGAGATCTTGAGGAATTAAGCTGGAGTATACTTTGGATGGTCGCCGGAGGTTTTGCCCTTGGTGTAGCTCTTCAGGAATCAGGACTTGCTCAGCACCTGATAACATCCATTCCATTTGGAACTTGGTCGCCGTTGGTGGTCGTCATCGGATCCGGAGTGCTTTGTTATCTAATGGCAAATTTTATCTCCCACACAGCGACCGCAGCATTATTTATCCCTATTCTTGCGATAGCCGGGTCAAGTATGGGAGTCAAACTCGCAGAACTCGGAGGTATAGGAACTCTGCTTATTGGGGTTGCAATCAGTTCGTCAGTAGCCATGATTCTGCCAATTTCCACTCCTCCCAATGCCCTTGCAGACGCAACGGGATTCATCAAGCAAAAGGACATGGTCACCACGGGCTTGATTATGGGAACAATTGGACTTATTCTTGGATATATTGTACTTATGACTTTTGGACAAGTAGTACTTCTTTAATGAATCTTTTTTTCTGCCGACCGATATTATACAGACTCTTTTCATCAAATCGGTCACTATCGGGCTTGCGTCGAGATAACGCAAGCCCGATTTCCTATTTGTTGCTAAACATATATATACCGGATTCACCGCCTCTATCTTCTCGCTGTCAATAATTCATTGTCAAAATTTCATTCTAATTCTATAGGGATAAGTATTTTCGCGAATAGACCTCAGTCTGAAATTCTCTGAGTAAAGTTGTCTCGTTATCAACAGTTGTGACACGTGAGCTTTCAGACTATCAGGACGACCTTTCAAAAGAAAATCCTTCCTTTTCGCTTTGACGGCGACCGCCGATGATATTTTCGACACCGCTGACGCTGAATCAAGATTTTTTTGTAACTTTGTATGATTTTTGGCGTCGACACGTCAGGGCCACGCCCTGCTGACGCCAACCAACAGGAAATCAACCCCAACATGGCAGAAATAGAAGAAGAAAACTACAGTGCGAGCAACATTCAGGTGCTTGAAGGACTCGAAGCCGTGCGCAAACGCCCGGCGATGTACATCGGCGACATCAGCGAGAAAGGACTCCATCACCTCGTGTATGAAGTGGTGGACAACTCCATCGACGAAGCGCTGGCCGGATTTGCCACACACGTCGAAGTGACCATCAACGAAGACAACTCCATAACAGTGGTCGACAACGGTCGAGGCATACCGGTCGACATGCACGAAAAAGAGCACAAAAGCGCTCTCGAGGTAGTGCTCACGGTGCTCCAT
>NZ_PUED01000149.1 GCF_003024925.1 Paramuribaculum intestinale | reverse complement strand
AAAGCATGGGGACTGAACGTTAGTCACGGGTTTTGCCACCCCCTAATCTGCCTTGTTCCATGCTTGTGATGCCTGATATTTGAAGATAAATTTATTCAAAAACATTTAACCGTACAAATGTACGACCCCTATAAAATCATTTAAGCAATGGAAATATCAATTATCATACTGGGTGTGGTGTTGGTGGCGCTTCTGTGCGTGTTTTTTTACTACGTGCCGTTCTTCCTGTGGATTTCGGCGCGCGTGAGCGGCGTCAGGATCTCACTGCTGCAGCTCGTGCTGATGCGTATCCGTAAAGTGCCCGCATCGGTGATAGTCAGAGCCATGATCGAGGCACACAAGGCCGGACTGACCGGCGTGACCCGCGATGATCTCGAAGCCCACTATCTTGCCGGAGGCGACGTGGAGAAGGTGGTGCATGCGCTTGTCTCAGCTGCCAAAGCCAACATAGATCTGGGCTTCAAGATGGCCACAGCCATAGACCTTGCCGGACGCGACGTGTTTCAGGCCGTGCAGATGAGCGTAAATCCCAAAGTGATCGACACTCCCCCGGTGACCGCAGTGGCCAAGGACGGCATACAGCTCATAGCCAAAGCCCGAGTCACGGTGCGCGCCAACATACGCCAGCTCGTAGGCGGTGCCGGCGAGGACACCGTGCTTGCCCGCGTAGGCGAAGGCATAGTGTCGAGCATCGGCTCGTCGGAGAGCCACAAGCAGGTGCTCGAAAACCCCGACAGCATATCAAAACTCGTGCTCCGCAAAGGCCTTGACAGCGGCACGGCATTCGAGATTCTCTCGATTGACATCGCCGACATAGACATAGGCAAGAATATCGGCGCCGCACTGCAGATAGACCAGGCGCAGGCCGACAAAAACATCGCACAGGCCAAGGCCGAAGAGCGCCGTGCCATGGCCATAGCCCTGGAGCAGGAGATGAAAGCCAAGGCGCAGGAAGCCCGAGCAAAGGTGATAGAAGCCGAGGCCGAACTGCCCAAAGCCATGGCCGCCGCCTTTGCCAGCGGCAATCTCGGCATCATGGACTACTACAGGATGAAAAACGTCCAGGCCGACACCATAATGCGTGAAACCATCGCCGGTCCGGCCGACGAAAAGTAATCAGACCGACAGCAACAGTTCCGCATCATCATGACTTCATTTCTCATAGCTCTGGCGGTGCTCGTCGGCGGCTACTTCATCTACGGCACACTCATCGACCGCCTGATCGGCACCGACCGAAACCGGCCGATGCCGGCCTACCGGCTGCGCGACGACGTAGACTATCTGCCGATGCCTACATGGAAGGTTTTTCTCATACAATTTCTGAACATCGCAGGCCTCGGTCCGATCTTCGGCGCTATAATGGGAGTGATGTTCGGTCAGGCAGCCTTCCTGTGGATAGTGCTCGGCACTATTTTCGCCGGCGCCGTCCACGATTTCCTGTCGGGCGTGATCTCCATACGCATGGGCGGCGCTTCGCTGCCCGAGATCGTAGGTCATGAACTCGGCGACGGAGTGAAGCAGGTGATGCGCGGATTCTCGGTGCTTCTGCTCTTGCTTGTCGGCGCAGTATTCGTGCTCACACCGGCCGACATTCTGGCCGGACTGACTCCCGACACTCTCGACCGCACCGTCTGGATTGCCGTCATACTCGGATATTACATCCTGGCCACACTGCTGCCGATCGACAAGCTTATAGGCAATATCTATCCGCTCTTCGGAGTGGCGTTACTCTTCATGGCGGTGGGACTGCTCGGATGTCTGCTGTTCGGCGATTTCGGCATACCCATAGACTTCAGCGCCGGCTTCGACAACAGGATGCCCGACACGGAGCATCATCCGGTGTTCCCGATGATGTTTGTAAGCATTGCCTGCGGCGCGATCTCCGGCTTTCATGCCACACAGTCGCCCATGATGGCCCGCTGCCTGAAAAACGAGAAACTTGCCCGCCCCATATTTTACGGCGCCATGGTGACCGAAGGTATCGTGGCTCTTATCTGGGCTGCCGCGGCGATAGCCTTTGCAGGCGGATATGAGCAGCTCACAGCCTATATGGCCTCCCACGGCAACAGTGCAGGCGCTCTTGTCAGCGAAATATCGTTCAGCTGGCTCGGCACCGCCGGCGGCATTCTCGCCCTGCTCGGAGTGGTGGCCGCGCCGATCAGCACCGGCGACACGGCCATGCGCAGCGCACGCCTGATCGTGGCCGACTTCATGAAACTCAGCCAGCACACGATATGGAAGCGCCTTCTCATCTCACTGCCGCTTTTTGCCGCTGTCTTCGCCTTGATGATGATCGACTTCAATGTGCTGTGGCGCTACTTCGCATGGAGCAACCAGACTCTGGCCGTATTTACGCTATGGGCAGTCACGGTATATATGGCACGCCACCGCAAAGCCTATATAGTCAGCCTGCTGCCGGCCATGTTCATGACCGCCGTCAGCGTGAGCTATCTACTCTTTGCCCGGCGTCCCGAAGGCTTCGGACTCGATCTCACGATAGCGACATGCGCTGGAGTGGCTGTGGCAACAGTGTTTGCTCTGATGTTTGCCCGCTATGTGCGACGCCTCAGTCATGACACTACGTCAGAACCAGCATGAAGTCATCCGGGCAATCATCACAATGAAATATTCCGCACTACAATGATGACCAACAACGACATATCGGACATAGCCAGACAGACCGACGACTATTGCTTTCACTCCCACACACAGTTCTGCGACGGACGCGCTACGATGGCCGAAATGGCCGAAGCCGCCCTCAATGCCGGGATGAAACACTACGGATTCACCCCCCACTCCCCTATCACGGTGGAGTCGAGCTGCAATATGAGCCGCGACTCCGTAGGCTATTATCTGGCGGAGTGCGACCGGCTTAAAGACCTGTATGCCGGCCGGATGGATATATATGCAGGTATGGAGATCGACTATCTCGGGCCGCAATGGGGACCCGCATCAGACTATTTCCAGTCACTGCCGCTCGACTACCGCATTGGCTCGATACATTTCGTGCCTACGCAAAAAGGCGAATATGTCGACATCGACGGGCGTTTCGAAAATTTCAAATGGAAGATGCAGGAGTTTTTCGACAACGATATCCGATGGGTGACCGAACAATATTTCAGCCAGACCCATGCCATGATCGATGCCGGAGGATTCAATATCATCGGACATTTCGACAAGGTGGGACACAATGCCTCGCATTTCCGCCCGGGCATAGAGGATGAATCATGGTTCGACACACTCCTTGACGGCGTGATAGACCATATAGCCGCCTCCGGCATAATAGCCGAAGTCAACACCAAGGCTCTTGCCGATCATCACCGCACCTTCCCCAACCGACGGCTATGGCACAGGCTCAAAAAGGCCGGAATACCTCTCATAGTCAACAGCGACGCCCATTATCCCGACCTGATCAACGCGGGCAGAGCCGAAACAATCCGCCTTCTGAAAAGCATCGACTGAAAACATTGCAACACAAATAAACATGAAATTCATAGGCATAATACCGGCAAGATACGCATCAACGCGTTTCCCCGGAAAACCGCTCGCCATGATAGGCGGCAAGACCATGATCGAACGGGTCTACACCCAGGCAAGCCTTGAACTCGACAGCGTGGCAGTGGCCACCGACGACGAACGCATAGCCCGGGCTGTAGAGGCTTTCGGCGGAAGAGCCGTCATGACATCATCGTCCCACCGCAGCGGCACCGACCGGTGCTGCGAGGCTCTCGACACTCTGGGATCGGACGCCGACGTGGTGATCAACATTCAAGGCGACGAACCCTTTATCGACCCGCGCCAGATAGCGCAGCTCAAAGAGTGCTTTGCCGATAACTCGACCGACATAGCCACCCTCGTCCGCCGCTTCGATCCGCAACGCGGATTTGACGCATTGTTTGACCCAAACACACCAAAGGTGGTGATGGACGGCGCCGGACACGCGCTGTATTTCAGTCGCTCGATAATCCCCTACGTCCGCGGCCACGAATGGCAGCAATGGCTCGACAATGCAGTGTTCCACACCCATGTGGGCATATATGCCTACCGCACTTCAGTTCTCCGCGAGATAGTGAAACTGCCGCAGTCGGCTCTTGAACTGGCCGAATCGCTCGAACAGCTCCGATGGCTGCAGGCCGGCTACCGGATCATGACCGCCGTGACCGACTGTGAAACCATTGGCATTGACACACCCGACGACCTGCGCCGAGCTGAGTCACTGCTCGCCGAGAAATAACTACCGACCCATAATGTCAGCTACACCCGACAGGTCAAAGGCACCGGCCACACATATCCCCTCCGACATAAAACTTCCGGCCATGCGCGAGCTGACGCTCGACAACGGCATGAAAGTGTCGGCGCTCGATCATCCCGACACGGAGATCAGCCGGCTGACCGTCATCACAGAAGGCGGCATGGCCGAGGCCGGCAATCCCGCAATAGCGCTGCTCGACTCACAACTGCGTCAGGAGGGCACTACCACCACCGACGGACTGACTCTGGCCGATCATTTCGACTTCAACGGAGCCTGGACTGCCTGCAGCAGCGGCAACCATCACCGAAGCTTTACGGTCTATCATCTGGAATCAAAACGACAGATGATACTTCCGCAGGTGATCGACATACTTACCGATCCGTCATTCCCGGCCGACCGACTGGCTAAATGGCGCGAACGCATGATAGCGCAGACCGCCATAGAACAGCAGACCGTAGGCTATCAGGCGTCGGCGCTTTCAAGAGAGATAACCATTGGAGCCGGCCACCCGCTGGCACAGAATCCCGATCCTGACCGCATCGCGGCAATAGACCGCGACACACTGCTCGACTTCCACCGACGCAATCTTCATCCGCGCCACATACGGCTCTTCATAGCCGGACGTCTTACGCCGTCGCTTGAACACCAGCTAAACCGCAGTTTCGGATCGATAACACCTCCACAGGGCATGGAAGAGCCGTCGTCATGCATAGTGCCGTTCAAC
This sequence comes from Paramuribaculum intestinale, assembly GCF_003024925.1. Classification (GTDB taxonomy): domain Bacteria; phylum Bacteroidota; class Bacteroidia; order Bacteroidales; family Muribaculaceae; genus Paramuribaculum; species Paramuribaculum intestinale. Next base: position 824 of record NZ_PUED01000149.1, on the reverse strand, counting down.
ATCGGCTCCGGGAAGCGCGGCTTCAGAACCGTTGACGGAGCATTGCAGAGCGCCGTGTGTGTCACCCTCAGAGGGATCGACCGCAATCATCCCGACTATCTGCCGCTGCGAATGACCGTCAACGCCCTCGGCGGATATTTCGGCAGCCGCCTGTCGGCCAATATACGCGAACGTCTCGGACTGACCTACGGCATACATGCCTCACTGCTCGGATATGCCGAAGGCGGGATGATCAGTATTGCCACCGAATGTGACAACGCCTATCGCGACAGGGTTGTAGACGAGATAGCCTCTGAGATGACACGTCTGGCAACGGCTCCTCCCGACGCCGATGAAATGGAACGCATACGCATGACCGAATTGTCCTCGCTGCTTGACATAATGGAAACACCGTTCACCGTGAGCGATTTCTATCAGTCGATGCATATCAACGGGCTCTCACCCGACTATTTCGATCAGCGGCTTATGACAGCCCGCACAATGTCGCCTGAGATCATAGCCGACATGGCCAGCAAATATCTCAGGCCTGACCTGATGAATGTGGCCATAGCAGGAAAAAACAGCAACTGAACCCAGACCACAACGCAACAATGCCACTCACATATCTGACACATACATTCGGCTGCAAACTCAATTTCTCAGAAACAGCCACTATAGCCCGTATGCTTGAGGAGCGCGGACTGCAGCAGGCACGCAAGGGCGACCATCCTGACATAGTGGTGGTGAACACCTGCAGCGTCACCGGCGAGGCCGACAAAAAGTGCCGCCAGACCATCAGAGCCATAGCCCGCCGACATCCCCACGCGGCCATAGCCGTCACAGGC
>NZ_PUED01000148.1 GCF_003024925.1 Paramuribaculum intestinale | reverse complement strand
ATCTTGTGCAGGCCCTCTTCAAGTGTGATCACGCAGTTGCCCGACCCTTCCGATCCGGCGGCAGGGATGGTGAGCACCACTCCTACCGGGAGAGCCTTCTGCGGGGTGGCGCGTCCGGCGAAGAAATCCCAGAAGTCACCTTCATAAGGCACTCCGAGCGCTATAGCCTTGGCTGTGTCGATGGCCGATCCGCCGCCAACGGCCAGAAGCGCGTGGAGTCCTCCGCGGCGCATCATCTCTATGCCGCGGCGCACCGGTCCGTCGGTGGGGTTGGGCTCGATGCCGCCAAGTTCCTCGAAGCGGATTCCGGCTTCGTGGAGTTTCTCTCTGACTCTCGCGAGCAGCCCCGAGCGTTCGGCCGATCCGCCGCCGTAGACCATGAGTACGCTGTCCATGCCGTTGGCAAGCAGCTGTGTGCCTGCCTCCATTTCCGCTCCGCGTCCGAACACGTAGCGTGTCGGAGTGCAATATCTGAAATTATCCATCTGTCAGTGGTGTTGTTGAGTGTCGCAAACTTACGATTTTTTTTCGACACTGTGCCTGAATACTCCTCTTTTTCTCGTCGATTCAGCACGCTGCCGGCATGTAAAGGCTTTTTTGTCGCATCTTTTGTCAAAAAAAGTGTGTTGCAGTGCGGTTCAATCGAAAAAAAACGTAAATTTGCAGCAAAATGGTGGCTGACTGCGGCCGTGGTATATCGGCCGGAGCGTATGCCGTCGAAAAAGAGTAGCAAATCAACAATACCCTTAAATCCGCAAATATGGCATTACAAAACAAAAAGTTCTATCCGTGGCTCGTGGTCGGGCTGCTTTGGGTGGTGGCACTCCTCAACTATATGGACCGCCAGATGTTGTCGACTATGCAGCAGAACATAGCCAACGACATCCACGCCCTGCAGAATGCCGAGGCGTTCGGCGCTCTGATGGCTATATTCCTGTGGGTCTACGGCATATCCAGTCCGTTTTCCGGCGCCGTGGCTGACCGTGTCAGCCGCAAATGGCTTATTGTAGGCTCTCTCGGCGTGTGGTCGGCTGTCACCTACGCCATGGGACTCTGCCACGACTTCCAGTCGCTCATGTGGCTTCGTGGCATCATGGGCATCAGCGAGGCTCTTTACATACCCTCCGCTCTGTCGCTCATAGCCGATTATTTCACCGGTCGCGGACGTTCGCTTGCCATAGGCCTGCACATGACCGGCCTCTACTGCGGTCAGGCTCTGGGCGGATTCGGATCGATGGTGGCTTCCACATGGTCGTGGCAGCAGACTTTCCACTGGTTCGGCATCATAGGTGTGGCCTATGCGATAGTGCTGATATTCCTTCTTCATGAGAAGTCGGGTCGCGGAGTGGCTGCGCGTCCAGTGCCCTCCGGCGAGGCGCAGGGACGCAAGGGCGGCAAGGAGTCGATGCTCCAGTCGTTCGGCGTAGTGTTCTCCACTATGGCGTTCTGGGTGATACTGTTCTTCTTCGCCTCCAGCTCCATCCCCGGCTGGGCTACCAAAAACTGGCTGCCGACGCTCTTCCACGACAATCTTGACCTGAGCATGGACTGGGCCGGCCCGATGGCCACGCTCACCATAGCCGTGTCATCGTTCATCGGAGTGATGATAGGAGGCCCGATCAGCGACCGATGGGTGCGCAGCAATGTGCGCGGCCGCATCTACACCTCTGCCATAGGCATGGCAATGATGATTCCGGCTCTGGTGTTCATCGGTCTGGCTCACAACGCCTGGCTGTCGGTGCTTGCCGGATTGTTCTTCGGCATCGGCTACGGAATGTTCGATGCCAACAATATGCCTATCCTCTGCCAGTTTGTAAGCTCGCGCCAGCGCGCCATGGCCTATGGTCTGATGAATTCCGTGGGCGTGATCATGGGCGCGATCACCACTCAGCTGCTCGGCTCGTTTGCCGAGTCGGTGGGGCTCGGCCTCTGTTTCGCACTTATGGGCGGCATACTGCTGATAGCTCTCGCCCTGCAGCTTACGGTGCTCCGTCCGAAATATGACGACAAGGACCAGGAGGAGGCAATGGGCGCCGACAACGAGGCGGCCGAAACGGTGACAGCCTGATCTGCGCTGACAAAGATATCATGGAGTAAAACTTATATTCTCCGAAACAAGCAAAATAAATCCAAACAAGTAAAATACTATTATGGAATTCGAGAAAATCAAGGGTCTTATCGACGCCCCTTTCACGCCATTCCTCGAGAACGGCGAAGTCAACTATGAGCCGATACCCGCGTATGCGGCAATGCTGAAGAAAAACGGCCTGAAGGGCGTGTTTATCAACGGTTCGTCGGGCGAGGGATATATGCTTACCGACGACGAGCGCAAGCGTCTGGCCGAGGCATGGATGGCCTCCAGGCCCGATGATTTCAAAGTTATAGTACATGTGGGCAGCTGCTGCGCCAAGAGCGCCCGCGAGCTGGCCCGTCATGCCGCGGAGATCGGAGCATGGGGCATCGGCGCCATGGCTCCCCCCTTCCCCAAGATCGGCCGCATAGAGGAGCTCGTGGAGTATATAGAGCTGATCGCAGCCGGCGCACCCGAGCTGCCGTTCTACTACTATCACATCCCGGCATTCAATGGTGCTTTCCTGCCGATGACAGAGCTTCTCAAGGCTGTCGACGGCCGCGTACCCAACTTCGCAGGTATCAAGTACACCTTCGAGAGCATATATGAATACAACCAGTGCCGCCTCTACAAGGACGGCAAGTTCGACATGCTCCACGGTCAGGACGAGACTATCCTTCCCTCGCTCGCCATGGGTGGCGCGCAGGGCGGCATCGGCGGTACCACCAACTACAACGGACGCGAGCTGGTGGCTATCATCGACGCCTGGAAGCGCGGCGACATCGAGGCCGCACGCGAACACCAGAACTTCTCGCAGGAGGTGATCAACGTCATCTGCAAATATCGTGGCAACATCGTCGGCGGCAAGCGCATCATGAAGCTTATAGGACTCGATCTGGGCAAAAACCGCATACCGTTCCGCAATATGACCGATCAGGAGGAGGCCGCCATGAAGGCCGACCTCGAAAGCATCGGATTCTTCGAGCGCTGCAACAAATTCTAAACCGTTATGTGGACTATCGACACTGAAAAATATCTCACCGAGTGGCGCGAACACTACCGCCACGATCTCCTCGACGACATTCTGCCTTTCTGGCTCAATCACGGGCTTGACAAGGTGAACGGCGGCGTGTACACGTGCGTCGACCGCGAGGGCAAGCTCATGGACGGCACCAAATCGGTGTGGTTCCAGGGCCGCTGTCCGTTTGTCTATTCGTTTGCCTACAACAATATCGACCGGCGTCCGGAGTATCTGGCCATGGCCAAGAACTGCATCGACTTCATCGAGGCCCATTGCATAGATCCGACCGACGGACGTATGTATTTCGAGGTTACAGCCGACGGACGCCCGTTGCGTAAACGCCGCTACGTGTTCTCCGAATGCTTCGCGGCCATAGCCATGGCCGAATATTCGAAGGCCACCGGCGACCGCTCTTATGCCGAGAAGGCGCTGAAGCTTTTCAAGGAAATAGTGAGGTTCATCTCCACTCCGGGCATCCTTGAGCCGAAGTATCTGCCCACGCAGCCCGCCATAGGCCACAGTATCACCATGATACTCATCAACACCGCCTCGCGCATACGTGAAGTGATACCCGATCCTGAACTTGACCGGCAGATCGACAATTCGCTTGAGCTGATACGCACCAAGTTCATGCATCCCGAATTCAAGGCTCTGCTGGAGATGGTCACTCCCGAAGGCGAGCTGATCGACACTATCAACGGACGCGTGATCAATCCGGGCCACTGCATCGAGACGGCATGGTTCCTCCTCGAGGAGGCACACTACCGCGGCTGGGACGAAGGCAAGGGCAAGGAGATTAAGGAGATGGCTCTGCAGATCCTCGACTGGTCGTGGGAATGGGGCTGGGACGAAGAGTTCGGCGGCATAATCAACTTCCGCGACTGCAAAGGCTTCCCGGCACAGGACTACTCGCAGGATATGAAGTTCTGGTGGCCGCAGACCGAGGCTGTCATAGCCACTCTCTATGCATATCTCGCCACGGGCGACACCAAGTATCTCGAGATGCACCGCATGGCCAACGACTGGACCTACGAGTTCCTCCCCGATCCGGTCTATGGCGAATGGTTCGGTTATCTCCATCGCGACGGAAGCGTGGCACAGCCTGCAAAGGGCAACCTGTTCAAGGGTCCGTTCCACGTACCGCGCATGCTCATCAAGAGCCAGATGCTCATCGACGAGATCCTCGCTGTCCATGTCAGGAAATAATCAGAATTATCCAGCATAAACCAATATTTGGGGCTGTCGGCGGCCGTTATGCCGCCGACAGCCTTTTGATTACATTCAGCCCATGAAAAAATTACTGACAGCGTTGCTTGCCGGTGCTGCACTGACCATGGCGACCACCGCGCCGGCCGTGGCAAAGGTCAAGGTGGCTTGCGTAGGCAACAGCATCACTTACGGAGCCACGATCCCCGACAGGGAGCGCGACAGCTATCCGTCGCAGCTTGCCAGAATGCTCGGACCCGACTACGAGGTGGGCAATTTCGGACGTAGCGGAGCCACGCTGATGAAGCGCGGCCACCATCCCTACAATGCCACAAAGGAGTGTGCCGACGCCAAGAACTTTGCCGGCGACATTGCCGTCATACACCTCGGCGTCAATGACACTGATCCCCGCGACTGGCCCGACTTCAGCGACGATTTTGTCAACGACTATGTGGAACTTATCGACTCGCTCCGTGCCCGCAATCCGAAGGTGCGGGTGATCATAGCCAACATTTCGCCTGTGCGCACCACCCACTACCGATGGCGGTCGGGCACCTGCGAGTGGCGCGATTCGGTCAGAGCGTGTGTGGCCGACGTGGCTCGTCTGACCGGCTCGGAACTCATTGATTTCAACGATCCTCTGCTCGACAGGCAGCAGCTGGTGGCCGACGGCCTGCATCCCGACGCGCTCGGAGCATCGCTGCTCGCACGCACCGTCTACCGGGCCATCACCGGCAACTACGGCGGCCTGAAACTGCCGCAGGTGTGGGGCGACGGCATGGTCATACAGCGATACCGTCCGGTGACGGTCAACGGCACAGCCGATGCCGGAACCACCGTGACGGTGACTCTCGGCGCCAATAAGGCCACAGCGGTGACCGACAATCGCGGACGCTGGTCGGTCACACTGCCGCCCATGAAAGAGGCCACGGGACTTGAGATGACCGTCACCGACGGCCACCGCAGGCTCGCTTTCTCCGATGTAGCCGTCGGCGAGGTGTGGCTCGCTTCGGGTCAGAGCAACATGGAGTTCGCAACGGCACATACGAAGACATTCGCCGCCGACAGCGCCATGATGGATGATCCGATGCTGCGTCTGTTCGACATGTTCCCCAGAGCCTACACCACTCCCGCCCAGTGGCCTGATTCGGTCAAGGAGCGTATCGACAGCCTTGATTATTACCTCCCCGCACACTGGGCTAAATCAGATGTCGGTTCGGCGCGCCGCATGTCGGCCGTGGCGTGGCATTTCGGACGTGTACTCCGCGACAGCCTCAAAGTGCCGGTGGGCATCATCTGCAATGCCATCGGCGGTTCGGGCACCGAGGCGTGGGTGGACATCGAAGTGATGAGCCGTGAAATGCCCGAAGTGCTTGTCAACTGGCGTCGCAACGACTACATACAGAAGTGGGTGCAGCAGCGCGCCGGCGAAAACACCGGCACCGACGAGGCCTCTCTGGCTCATCGCCACCCCTATGAGCCTACCTACCTGTTCGCTACCGGCATCAG
>NZ_PUED01000147.1 GCF_003024925.1 Paramuribaculum intestinale | reverse complement strand
CGCTGAAATCTTTTTTGTTACTTTGTACCATAGACGTATCGGTTTTGCTGTTAATGTATTTTGCTTTTACAAATTTACATGCAATTGCCCTTACGTCTATCTTTTCTCCTCACTCCTCTCGGGGGAAGCCTTAGCGGCAAGGGGGCAGACAGCCCCCGTTGAGCGCCCCGTCAGCTAATCTGATGCAAACATAGTGACTTTCTTTTTTCCGGTCTTTGGATGGCGTCCGACTCCCTTGAACAGCAGGTCGGAGAACAGAGTAATAGTCGTGGAGTCGATAATCTGCAGCCGTTTCATCCATTTGGGAGTCTTGCGGCTGTGGCTGTCCGAGGAAAGAACGTGGCGGTAAGTGGCATATAAATCGCGGTATACAGCCTCAAATATAGCTTCGGGGCGCCTCTTGTTGGCATCCGCGGGTGTGCTGCGCCCGATTTTGAAAGTAATACCTATATGAGACAGTTTACGCGTCTCCGCAAGCAGACTGGCTGTTATCTCACACAATGAGTCGAATCGCATTATCACGGCATAGGGCATTACCACCAGATGAATCCAGCAGTTAAACCGTTTGGTATATCTCTCTCCTCCGTATTCGCGGCTAAACTGAAGAATTTTCGACTTGTCAAGCAATTTTATTACCTGACCATAGAGCGGCTGTCCGCTAAAATGACTACTTTTGGGCATAGTTTAGAATATGTTTTGGTCAACACAAACTAAACTAAAAGGACTGACTCCTGCAATAGGTGCCAGTCCTAATTTTGTTTTGCCGTTTTATCGGACAGCAATAAATTGAAAAAAACTTTTTTTGCTATTTGAAAAAAACTCCGACAGATGAATGACGATGAATTTTGAAAGAGACTTTCGGTTTCTGTTGTGCAAATGTTGTGCAAAAAGCAATAGTAAAGCCGCAACTGGTTAAACATAAATCAGTTGCGGTTTTACCTTGTTGCCTTGGAAGGGATACAAACAATGCGGATGCCGTAGCCCTTCAGGGGCGCGGCATCCGCAAAATATTTTATCAGGGATTATCTACTCCGGTCGGCCTTCACTTGTGAAGGATGCTGTCGGCCACCTGCTGTGCCAGATCGCCATTGTCTGCGCAATACTCCCAGTACATCGCTCCAAGCATACCCTGCTGCTTGATGTAGTGGAGTTTTGCCGCCATCGAACGCTGGTTTTCGAAGCCCATGAGTATGCGTCCGCTTATCGAGTCGGCCATATACGGGGTTTCAGCGATGGAGTCGTATATCTCCACAGTGCCGGGAAGCACTTTGAGATCCTTGTAGTCCATATAATCGGGATAGGGATCCACGCCGCGTCCGTAGAACGGCAGACCGAGCACAAGCTTTTCGGCAGGAATTCCCGCAGCGAGATGTGCACGGTAGGCAGAGTCGGCAGAGTGGTTGCCCGAGGCCTCGCTTGCATAGAGAGGAGCATGCGGACGTCCGCTCGATGCCGGCGACATGTCATACGACATGATGTTGACGAAGTCGACGTATGGCAGTATAGCCTCGAAATCGATATACTTGGCGCTCCAGATGGTAGCGAGAGTCAGCAGACGGTCGGAACCGAGGGTCTCACGGAGCTGACGCATGAGCAGAGTGTAATTCTCCGTGTCTTCGGGCGACGACGATATGCCTGCGGAGCTGCTTGTGGGATACTCCCAGTCTATGTCGATGCCGTCAAGCCCATAGCGCTCCACCTTGGCCAGACAATCGTCGGCAAATTTGGCGCGCAGTGCCGAATCGGCTGCCATCTCGCTGAAATTTCCGGCACCCCAGCCACCGATAGAGAGCATTATCTTCAGATCGGGATTCACACGGCGCAGAGCCACCACCGAATCAAGACGGGCGGGATTCTGCACGGTCACCGAGTCAAACGTAGGCGCTACCTTGCCGAAGGCATAGTTGATATGCGTCATGAGGCTCGGATCGGGAGCGCAGCTGCTCCAGCCTGTGACGTAGGCCACCACGATCTGCGATGTCGAATCGGCCGCATTGTCCTGAGTGGCCGACGAAGTGTGGTTGCAGCCGCTGAACACTGCCGCCACCGACATGACCGCTGCCGTCACTACGGCAGCTTTCTGTAGTTTTTTCATATTAATGTATTGTTAGTGAGATTTATGGTCAATTGGAAAATCAGTCGAAATCGTCATATTTGTCGGCGGGAGCCTCATCCTTGGGCAACGGCTTGTGGCACGACAGCAGACGCTCGAACGATGACGGTACAGGGGTGGAGAACGACATCTCGCGACGTGTCACGGGATGGACGAAGCGCAATGTCTGGGCATGCAGAGCCAGACGGTGGATGACATTGCTGTGACCTCCGTAGCGACGGTCGCCGCTTATCGGACAGTGCATATCGGCCATGTGGACCCTTATCTGGTTTTTACGGCCGGTGTCAAGCTCCACCTGAAGCATCGCATAGGGATTGGATGACTTAAGCGTCGTATAGCGTGTGACGGCAAGCTTCCCCTCATCCGGTTTGTCGGTTGAATACACCTCGTAAGCCGAATTTTCGGCGAGATAGCTCCGGTATGTACCCGTGGCAGGTTCGGGTGTCCCCTCCGTCACAGCCAGATAGCGGCGCTCAAGCACCATATTGTTCCAGTTGTGCTGCAGGGTTTCCTTGGCCTTTTCGTTTTTTGCGAACACCATCAGACCGGATGTGTCGCGGTCAAGACGATGCACTATGAATATCTTGTTGCGCGGATTGCCCCACTTCACATACTCGCGAAGGATCGAATAGGCAGTGCCCTCACGCACCTTGTCGTTGCCCATCGAGAGCAGCCCGTAGCCCTTGTTTATCACGATTATGTCATCGTCCTCATAGACGAGCTTGATGCGCCGGTGGTAGAACACGCGGAATTCGCGGGTGAGATTGACCCTCACCTCATCGCCGGGAGCAAGCGGGTGGTCAAACTGTGTGACTGGTAGTGCGCCGACAGCCACCTGACGGTGTTTGAGGAGTTCCTTGACGTTAGTGCGCTTGCGCTGAGGCATAGAAGCGAAAAGAAAATCAAGCAGCCGGCACTCTTCACCGACACGGTAAGTCTCGATGCGGTCGGGCATGAACGCCGTCCGCTCCGCCCCTGGTTTTGTATTTCGTGGTCTGTTCATTTGCGTCGGGTTGATGTGCGCCGCGAAGTGCGTTTAGGCGCGGCGTCCTGCTTTGCGATGATCTCGCGCACTTCCTCTATGGTCAGCCTTTCCGGCTCGGTGACCGTCTTCGGTATCTTGTAATTGTTGCCTGCGGCATGGATGTAGACACCATATCGTCCGTTGAGTATCTTCACGTCGGGATCCTCTGCAAACTCCTTTACGGTCTTCTTTGTTTCGGCCTGACGCTTATCCTCTATAAGCGCTATGGCCTGGTCGAGAGTGACGTCGAGCGGAGCCATGTCGCGCGGAATGCTCACAAATTTTCCGGCATGCTTGACATAAGGGCCGAAGCGTCCGAGTCCCACACTCACCTCCGCGTCTTCGAACGTACCGAGTGTGCGCGGAAGTTCAAACAGCTTCAGAGCCTCAGGCAGAGTTATGTCGAGCACCGACTGGTCACGCCGGAGCGAAGCAAACTGCGGTTTCTCCTCATCCGTGCTCTCGCCTATCTGCACCACAGGGCCGAAACGTCCGATTTTAACGTAGACATTGCGTCCCGAAGCCGGATCCTGTCCAAGCAGGCGCTCGCCCACACGATGTTCAAGCCTCATGTCGGAAGCCTGCTTTACCTCCGGATGAAACACGTCGTAGAAGTCGCCGATCTCCCGGCTCCATTCGGCATCGCCTTCGGCTATCTTGTCGAACCGCTCCTCCACCTTGGCCGTGAAGTTGTAGTCAAGCACGTTGGGGAAATAGCGGGTAAGGAATTCGTTGACTATAGTTCCGGTATCGGTCGGAATAAGCTTGCCACGGTCAGAGCCGGTGTTTTCGGTCTTTTCCGTGCGGCTGATCTTGCCGCCTGCCATGTCGAGCACCAAAAAGCGGCGCGGTTCGCCGGGACGTTCCCCTTTCTCGACATATTCGCGCTGCTGTATGGTGGAAATGGTCGGAGCGTAGGTCGACGGGCGTCCTATGCCAAGCTCCTCCATCTTCTTCACGAGCGATGCTTCGGTGTAGCGCGGAGGCGCCTGCGTGAACCGCTGCGTGGCTTCTACCAGCGAGGGGGTCAGAGATTCGCCTTTTGCCACAGGCGGAAGCAATGCTGATCCGGGAGCGGCCATATCGTTGTCGTCGTCAGTACCTTCGATATAAAGCCGTAGGAATCCGTCGAACTTTATCACTTCGCCAGATGCCGTGAAGTGTCCGTCGACACCCGGAGCCTCTATCTCTACCGTGGTTTTCTCGAGCTCGGCGTCGGCCATCTGCGAGGCCACTGTACGCTTCCATATCAGCGCATACAGCCTTTGTTCGTCGGAGTTGCCCGGTATGGTCTGCCGGTCGACATAGGTAGGACGTATAGCCTCGTGTGCTTCCTGCGCTCCTTTGGATGACGTGTGATAGGTGCGGCGTTTGAGGTAGTTCTCGCCCATTGTGCTGCCTACGACCTTCGCTATGGAATTAAGAGCGAGCGTAGAGAGATTGAGAGAGTCGGTACGCATATATGTGATATGTCCGGCTTCATAAAGATGCTGCGCCACCATCATTGTCTTGCTCACGGAGAAGCCGAGCTTGCGCGATGCTTCCTGCTGGAGAGTGGAGGTAGTAAATGGCGGAGCCGGGCTCTTGCGCAACGGCTTGACATTAATGTCGGATATAGCGAACGAAGCTTTGGCGCACTCGTCAAGCAGACGCGTGGCCTGAGCCTCATCGGTTAGGCGTCGTGAATATTCGCCGTCGAGCGTGCCTCCCGAAGTGGCGAAACGTCCGGTGACACGGAAATATGGCTCAGGGCGGAATGCCTTGATCTCCTCTTCGCGTTCCACTATAAGCCTAACGGCCACCGATTGCACACGCCCGGCCGACAGTGCCGGCCTGATCTTGCGCCAGAGCACAGGAGACAACTCGAAACCGACTATACGGTCGAGCACGCGGCGCGCCTGCTGGGCGTCGACCAGATTCAGGTCTATCTCACGCGGATGCTGTATGGCGTGAAGTATCGCGTCCTTGGTGATCTCGTGGAACACTATGCGCCGTGTTTTGTCGGGCTTCAGTCCCAACACCTCATACAGATGCCACGAAATGGCTTCTCCCTCGCGGTCCTCATCAGATGCGAGCCATACCATCGACGCCTGCGAGGCAGCCTTGCGCAGGTCGCGCACAAGCTGACGCTTGTCGTCGGGTATCACGTATTCGGGCTGAAATCCGTTGGCGGTGTCGACACCCAGATTGTTGGGGGCGAGGTCGCGTATATGACCGTAGCTTGACATCACCGTATAGTCGGGACCGAGAAATATTCCGATGGTTTTCGCCTTGGCGGGCGACTCCACTATGACGAGATTTTTGACCATATTTGAGAGCTGTATCACTTCATTCGTTAAATCATCCGGCAAAATTAGGAAAAAGAAATCAATTTCGCCTCATTTTTTTAGAAAGCGTTGAAATTATGCGCCATAAAGGCCACATTAGATCGCATTATGTCGCATATTGCAAAGGCCATGTGCCAAAATTCGTTTTTTTTGACACATGGCCTTTGCATATTTGCCGCTCAGCTGTACCGTCGGCCTCATTCTATGGCTTTGCGGCTGGCCGATATGGCGTTCCACGCCAGAACGGCTATCACGGCACCTGCAAGCGGACCGACTACCATGATCCAGAAATCACCCCATGCATCAGGCGAGAACAGAGCCGGGCCGAAGCTTCTGGCAGGATTGACCGAGCAGTTGTCGACCGGAATACCGACTATATTGACCAGACCGAGTGCTATGCCTATGGCTATGCCGGCAAAGCGGCCGAAGCCATGACGCTCATCAGTGGCGCCAAGTATGG
>NZ_PUED01000146.1 GCF_003024925.1 Paramuribaculum intestinale | reverse complement strand
CCGTTATCAAGGAAGTTGGTCAGAAGGGTTATTTAACGGAAATCAAATATTTAGCATTTTAATCGACGATGGCAAAGAAAGCTAAAGGCAATCGCGTGCAGGTAATACTCGAATGCACCGAACACAAGGCCAGCGGGATGCCCGGCACTTCGCGCTACATCACCACAAAGAACCGCAAGAACACTACCGAGCGCCTCGAACTCAAAAAGTACAATCCGATCCTCAAGAAAGTGACTGTACATAAGGAAATCAAATAATCGTAACACCACCAGGATATGGCAAAGAAAACCGTCGCAAGCCTTCAGAAAGGCGAAGGACGCACCTACAGCAAAGTGATTCGCGTTGTGAAGTCGCCCAAGACAGGCGCCTACACATTCCAGGAACAGATGGTGCCCAACGACGCCGTGAAGGACGCTCTCAAGTAAGCATTCCCCTCACCACGCGTATATAAGACAACGCAATCCTGCGACCGACCTCCGCAATGGAGCAACGCAGGCCTGCGCACTGAATATAATCATAGAAGAGCGCTGAAAGTCAATCCGACTTCCGGCGCTCTTCCTGCGTATATGCGCCGCCGTGGAAATGGACAAGTGTTTCAGTCCCGTCGATGCTGTCGGGATAACGGGGGCATGGCAAAGATGTCGCGGATGCAAGCGGATGGCGAAAGCCGGAGAGGTACCATGGCAATGGGGATGATGCGGTAGACTCCGTCGTGTCGAGCTTACGCCGGGAGTGGATATGACAGACCCCGCCGGGACGCTTCGTGCGCGGCGGGGTCTGCTGTATGCGGTTTGTGGCGATAGCCTGTCAGAGGTAGCGGGCGAGCGACTGCTGCAGGGTGGTGATGTCGTCGACGCGCTCGGCGATCTCTCCGTTGGCCACGATAAACGTGGTGGGGAGCGCTGTCACATTGTATTTCAGAAGGTTTTCGGCCGACGCGGTCGATGGGTTGTAGACCGTGATCCAGGGCAGTGTTCTTGCAGCCTGTTTCCATACGTATTCGTCGGGGTCAACGCTGACCTGGTAGATGGTCATGCCGCGGTCGTGGAAAAGCTCGTAGGCCTTGTTGAGCTCGATATTGTAGGCCGGGGCTGCCTCGGCGCTGTAGACGGTGAAGTTGAGCACCACCACTTTGTTGGCGGCTGCGGCATCCGACAGTTTCTGCATCTGTCCCTTGTCGTCGTAGAGCGATATGTCGATCAGCGGCACCTCTTCGGCTGTGACGGTCTGGGTGGCCGATGGCTGGCGCGACGACAGGAACAGGCGCTTCAGATAGGCTGTGCGCGGGTCGTTGGGGCGATACTGGTCGAAGGCGTTGGCCACGGCTCCAATGATGCGTATGTCGGTTTTGTTGGTCGGATCGTAGAGGGGCTTGCCGTTGAGTTTCTTGTTGAGGATGTAGTACGACACTATTCCGGCCGGATCGGCAAGCATGATTTTGGCCAGTTCGCGCTTGAGCACACTGTCGGTCTGTATGCCTTGGCCGCTGTTGCCTGCAAGGGCGGCCATGAGCTGGCGGTCTACCGACATGAGGCGCTGCGCTGCGTCGCTGCCGTCGAGCGTGTACTCCTTGTCGAAAGCGTCGGCGCGGCTCACCACGGTGACCGTCTCAATGCTGTCGATCGGGAAATAAAGGGTCTTGTCGGCCAGACGCAGGCGATAGATGTCGGGGTATCCGGCCGCCTTGTGCGATATGGTGAAGTTGCCCGATTTTGGGAGTTTCACGGAGTCGAGAGCATACCAGCGTCCGTTGGTCGACGCTTCAAGCAGGAGTGTCTGATCGTCGGCGCCCTCGATCTGGCCATTGACGGTCCACTCGTTTTTGCCCGTGCAGGCGGTCATGAGAGCCGCTGTAGCCATAAGGGCTATGCCATGTATTATTTTCATCATTGATATGGAATGTGTCTTTTGTTTCTCGAAATGTTATTTTCTGCAAATTTAGCTATAAATCACGAAATGTCGGCACCCCGCGCCTCAAAAAACGCATCGGACGTTTATCGTTTTATATATTGTTTCATATTGTTTTCGACATGCATGCCGCCTCGGCGGCGGGCGTGATGGGCGCGGTCGTGGAGGGTCTGTCGGCAGCGATCTGAACGTTGTGATGTCTGAGCCGTAGGGCGGCGGAGCAAAATTGGAAAAAATTGCTTAAATTTGCGGTAACGTATGCTGGCGTTTGTCGGTGGCGGTGTGTGACGTGCGTCGCTGCCGACTGACGTTCAGGTAGTTTTGCTTATCACAGATCTGTTGCAATGGATTCTACGACTTTCCTGTTTATAATAGAGATGATCGGCACTGCGGCCGCCGCCATAAGCGGCATCCGTCTGGCAGCCAACAAGAGCTTCGACTGGTTCGGAGCCTATACCGTCGGTCTGGTGACAGCCATCGGAGGCGGAACCCTCCGCGATGTGCTCCTCGATATCCCGCTGTTCTGGATGCAGTCGGCATGGTATCTTGCCGTGACAGCCATGTCGCTTGCCACGGTGATAATGTTGCGCCGGCAGCTCGTCAGATCCGACCGGATACTGTTTATATTCGACTCGATCGGTTTGGCTCTGTTCTGTGTCATAGGCATACAGAAGACCCTTGCCGCAGGCTATCCCATGTGGGGGGCGGCGGTGATGGGGGTCATCACGGGTGCTTTCGGCGGAGTGCTCCGCGACATACTCATCAATGAGGCGCCGCTGATATTCAGCAAGGATATATATGCCACGGCATGTCTGGCCGGGGCGCTGGTCTACTGGCTTGTGATGCTGCTCGGAGGAGGCTACGTGTGCCAGGGACTGGCATGTGCGGCCACCGTCATACTGCTCCGTGTGCTCGCCTTGCGCTACAATCTCGCGCTCCCCTCCCTGTCGGCAATACCTGTCAACAACAATAAATAATCGCGAAATGAGAATCAAAAGTCTGTTAGTGGCGGCTGCACTTATGGCCGCAGTGATGCCGGCGGGCGCCAAGCGTATTGCCGACCATGTGATTCTTATCGGTCTTGACGGATGGGGCGCCTACAGTGTGGAACGCGCCGATATGCCGCGCGTGAAGGCTGAGATGGAGCGCGGAAGCTGGACTCTGGCCAAGCGTTCGGTGTTCCCCTCGTCGAGCGCTCCCAACTGGGTGTCGATGTTCATGGGAGCGGGGCCGGAGCTGCACTGCTACACCGAATGGGGTTCGCAGACGCCTGAATTCCCTTCGCGACTGATCGGCGACAACGGCATATTCCCAACTGTGTTTCAGATCGCACGCCGGCAGATGCCGCAGGCCGAGATCGGATGTCTTTATGAGTGGGACGGCATAAAGCATCTTGTAGACACTCTCTCGCTGAGCTATCACGCCCTTGCTCCCGACTATGAGCGCAATCCCGAATTGCTCGCCGACATGGCAGCGGGGTATATAAAGACAAAAAAACCGGTGCTGGCGGCCATCTGCTTCGACAATCCCGACCATTCGGGTCATACCGACGGACATGACACTCCGGGCTATTACGCCACACTGGCGCAGCTCGACGTGTATGTGGGCCGTGTCATCGACGCTCTCAAGGAGGCCGGCATCTATGAAAACACGGCTATCATACTCACATCCGACCATGGCGGTATCGACAAGGGTCACGGCGGACGCACCATGATGGAGATGGAAACCCCCTTCATCATTTCCGGCATGGGAGTGAAGAAAGCCGGGGAGTTCAAGGAGAGCATGATGCAGTATGACGTTGCCTCGACCATCGCATGTCTGCTCGGACTGGAACAGCCCCAGGTATGGGTGGGCCGCCCGATGAAGCAGGTGCTCGAAACCGAGTGATCAGGAGATACCATTGATTTTATGGAATAAGGCCTATGGGACCGCTTGATCCTATAGGCCTTTGCTGTATTTCCCGGTGTCGCTGTGCTCAGCGCTTGCGGGAGCGCATCCAGGCGTTGAGGCCTGTGGCCTCGTTGAGCTGCTGCAGTGTGATGTGCATGCGGTAGTTCCACGGATTGTGAGGATCGGCCGGATCGTTGATCTGTTCCGCGGCGGGATCCTCGCGGTGGAGCGCAGTGTCGTCGGCGGTGGCCAGCCAGTCCTGCAACGGTAGGATGACGAGCATCGACGGCGACTGCAGATGCATATCCACTATGCGGCGCGCCGTGTCGGGTTGGAGTATGCCGGGGGCTTCGCCCGACTCCCGGAGCACGCCGGTCCAGTAGCGCTGTGCGCGCTGGCGGTCCTGCTGCCACCAGAGCCGTAGCGGCGGCATGTCGTGGGTGGAGGTGGTGGCCACCGATGTGTAGGGGTATGAGGCCGTGTCGGCAAACTCGCGGTCGACGGCGTCGGGCATCCGCTGCACTTTAAGCGACAGGATGCGGAGCCGGTGGAGCACGTCGGGCACGCATGCCGGTATCATGCCGAGATCCTCTGCGCACGTGAGCATCGGGGTTGCGTCGATCAGCGGCGGCAGTTTCCATAGTGCCTGACGGCGCCAGAAGTCATCGTTGCGCACATAGTAGAAGTCGTGGTAGAGTGCGTCGTAGGCGCGTCGCTGCTCCTCGCTGAGAGCGCGGTAGGCGGCAGTGTGCGATCCGTCGATGCGCGGATGATAGGCTTCGGGCCGCTCGCTGTCGGGCAGAAACAGCACGTCGTCGATCAGCCCGAGCAGACGTTCGCGCATTGCGGCGTCGGGTCGTTCCTCGCAGGGCAGAGCATGGAAGTGGCGGAGCATGTCGCGCTGGGTCTGGAATCCCTGGCGCAGCAGATAGTGGCCCTGAGCCTGCGGGTCGGGCATGAGATATTGCTCGCGTATGTCGCCGGTGTATGCGCCGAACGTGTCGGACAGCACGCTGTCGGTGATCCATGGCGTGGCGTGGAGATGTTCGTCGAAGCCGAAGTTGTAGCTGTCGCGCATCTCGGCGGGTGTCAGCGGCAGTGCGGGGCTGAAAGTGCCGAGCAGGCCGTGGGTCTGCTGCGACGGAATCTGCCAGATGCGGAAAAATCCGAGTATATGGTCTATGCGGTAGGCGTCGAAGTAGTCGGCCATCTTGCCGAACCGTGCGCGCCACCACGCGAATCCGTCGCGGGCCATCGCCTGCCAGTTGTAGGTGGGGAATCCCCAGTTCTGACCCAGGCGGGCAAAGGGGTCGGGCGGTGCTCCGGCCGAGGTGTCGAGATTGAAGAGCTGGGGCCATTGCCATGCGTCGACGCTCGTGGGCGATATTCCGATAGGTATGTCGCCCTTGAGGCATATCCCTTTGAGGTGGCAGTAGTCGCGCACGTGGCGCAGCTGCCGGTCGAGATGATACTGCACGAAGTAGTGCAGGCCGATTTCCCGCTCGTGTTGTTTTGCGAGGCGCTTTATGAGTGTGGGGTGAAACCGTGCGTATTCGCCCCACTGGCGGTAGTCGGGCGTGTGGTGCAGGTCGCGCAGGGTGCAGTAGGCGGCGTATGGGAGCAGCCATGTGGAGTTGCGGCTCACGAAGTCGCGGTATTCGGCTGTGGCGCGGGTGGCTTCCCCCTCCATCTCGTAGAGCCGGCGGGCGTAATCGAGTTTCAGCCGCAGCGCTCCGGCGTAGTCGGCGGCCGGGAGTGCGTTGAGCGTGGCGGCGCGGCGGCGCATTTCAGCGGTGGCTTCCGCATCGTTGAGCGATCCCATGGCCTCCGGCCGGAGATACACCGGATTGAGCGCGAATGTCGATATGGCGTTGTAGGGATATGCGTCGCCGGCGTCATACGCCTTTGTGGTGTCGTTGACCGGGAGTATCTGTATGATGCTCTGTCCGGTGGCGGCGGCCCAGTCGGCCAGTGGCATCAGGTCGTAGAAGTCGCCTATGCCGTAGTCGTCGGGCGAACGCAGGGAAAATACCGGCACGGCGGTGCCCGATGCTTTCCAGAGCGGCATCGGGTCGGTGTAGGGGGAAAGCTCTACGATCCGGCTGAAGCTGTCGCTGTCGGGGGCGTCGGGCAAGCGGAGATTGTCGCCCGCGGGCCATGCGACGGATGCATCGCGCCCTATGGATATG
>NZ_PUED01000145.1 GCF_003024925.1 Paramuribaculum intestinale | reverse complement strand
AAGGGATGCGCGTGCTATACGCCAGCACAGCACGCCTGATGGGCCAGCTGAAGGCCGCAAAGGCAAAAGGCACGATTCTTACCGAACTGAAAAGGATCGAGCGTACCGACCTTCTCATCCTTGATGACTTCGGCATACATCCCTTCGATGCCGCCGCGCGATCCTCACTGATGGACATAATCGAGGACCGGCACGGACGACGGGCCACCATCATCACCTCCCAGGTTCCCGTATGCGACTGGCATGACGTGATCGGAGAGAAGACGATCGCCGATGCGATCCTCGACAGGATCGTGCACCACTCGATAAGGATAGAGCTCTTCGGAGAGTCCATCCGCAAGTTGCAGAATAAAATCAAATGATTATTTTTGTAAATAAATCTTAATTATCAACACGCCATCAGAATCCCCCAGACCCTATTGTCAACCCCTGTAAAAACTGTCCAAAAATCACAGGTTATCAATGGGGGTCAATTTAAATAATCCATAGGGGGTCAATTTGTTGAGAATATCCAGTTATAGACATAATTAATGATATCTCCAACAGTGACGAGACCTTCGAACAAAGAATTCAATCGCTTCCAGCCCGTGGGTTGGGATTCCTTAATTCTTTCTTTAAGGAAGTTTCTAATAATAATTCAATTTTAAAAATAGAATCAGGTAGTGAATATATTGAACTTTCATCTACGCAAGTAAAAAGGAGCTATTCAAGAGTATCTTCTACTATTTGTAACGAAGAAGAGGTTACTGAGAAGGCTTTTTTTAAGGGTGCTTTAATAGACACAGGAAAATTTGAAATAAGTACTCCGTTTGGTATGAAGATTAATGGAGATATATCTGCCGACTTAACTCAAGATGAAATTGCTCAATACAATCGTGATTTTTCTAACGAAGAATGCATGGTAACACTGATGAAGTTTACGACGATTTACCACAATGGGAATGAGCGAACCACCTATGAACTAATGAAAATACATCCTGTATAAGATATTAACTTGTTGCCTAACTTGTCGCCTAAGACATAAGTCAGGCAACAAGTTAAATTTCTGTATCCTTCAAATAATATTTTTGATTCCGACTATTAGGTTTATCTGGATTAGTCATTGCCAAGACATTATTAAGCAGGGGGTTTATATATGAACTTTTGAATTTTCCTCTGTCTTTATATCCTAAATAAGCCATTATTTCTGCTAATGAACGTGGCTCATTACAGAACTCAATGATTTTTTCCTCAATTGTTTTGGCTGTTTGACTTGTGCCCTTCGAAAAATCAGACTCGTTTGTGGCATGGATATTGACTCGAAATGCCGTCATGGTATTCACATCAAATTCGGCGGGAGGATTGCCGTTATCTTTCAACATCTCTTGCACACGGGTAACTCCTCGGTTGAATTTGTTGACATACTTCATCACTCTCATGGCTTCTGCCACAAGAGGATTACGATAGTCATTGACCGATGGAAAGTTCTCCGGACGAGCTTCGCCATAAAGACCTCCGGCATTCATAACTTCGATATAGTCATCAAACTGATACAACCGAATTGGCATATTGGCTTGATAGTCCCTATGCATACAGGCGTTCATCAGCAATTCGCGGATTGCTCCTTCCGGATAATTCCAGACAGTCCTTTCCCGGAACAGAGTTTCCGGTATAGGTCGCTGGGTTATTATGCCGTCACGAACAAAGGATTCCAGCGACGGCAACATCTTATATAGAGGGCCTGCAAACTGACGTTCATTGAGAATGTCTCCACCTTTGTCTTTTCCTGCAAAACGCACGAATTGCACATAATTACCCAGAAGAAAATACTTGGGATTTTTACCGAAAAGAATTATTCCGGCGTATGTAGGACAGTCATTGTCTCGATCATATAAATGGATAGAGGCAAGTTGTTCCTTTATGTCGCGCTTGTCGTTCGCAAGAGTCTCCTCATCAAATGCCATCGGGAGATAGTTGATCTTGATGTATTCGAGATCTAAATCTTCCAGTTTGGCACTGAGACAAGGTGTAGCATCAAAGGTCGCCATGAATGAGCAACGACGTTCAGCAAGTATTCTTTCCTCAGCTTCGGTAGCGATGTCGCGTCTCGGACCGATTCGGATAAATACTCTGCCTCGATAGCGAACAGGTGGTAAGTCAGATGGATGAACCTCAGCAACCAACAAATCACCTTCGGGATAAGAGAACCGTTCAACGGACATTGTCGGCAAAGGAAGTATATTGCCGTCAGAACGTATTCCGGCAATCTTTTTCAGCAGAGCATCATCCACCTTCATTCCCGCGATAGATCCGTCATCTTTCGCTCCAATAATCAGATAGCCATTTTTTCTGGAAGCAGGCATATCATTGGCAAACGCACAAATGGCCTCACAGAACTTGTCCATGTTGCCTGTACTCGTCGTGCGTTCCACTCGATATGATTCTGTGGACTTCAACAAGTCCAACACATCTTCTTTAGCTATCATACTGATTTGTTGGGTTTCAGACTGCAAATTTACGAAAAATCCGTGAGATATGGAAGGATTGACTATGAATTAACAATAACCTGATGAAAAAGCAAAACGGAAAAAAATACCCAGCCTACTTACATCAATATGCCAAATGTGGTATAGAATTATGAGATTTGGCCGTCTGATGTAAGTAAATAACGAACATTGTAGAGTCTCTTAAGTCTGGTTTTGTCGCAAATTTAAGCAATATTTGCGACAGAATTATAAAAGAATTATAATGGATAGCTTTGCAAAATAGTTAGTTATACTCATTGTCAATTGCAACATGTAATTATGTTAGAGATCTGATTATGATTTTATTTTCATCAGCCCATATATGGTTGGTTTAGTTCATCGGGCGTATATATAGCCCGAACCAAACCAATCTTACTCCTATTATCCACTACGGTGCCAAATGTGTGTAAAAAACATGCGATTTGGCACTCTCGTGCACCTCATATACAGTCTATAAAGAGATGGATAATCACGATTGCCGCTATCCAAATCTGCCATCACGTTTCCAAAAGTGGTGTAAAAAAAGTAGATTTGGAAGTGTGATGTATCTGTCTTAGATGTGATTTATAGGTTGGTGTAATGCGTCATGCTTCCAAATCTCAAAAAAACAGAGATTTGGAAATGGTATGTATGGGTATTTTACATGAGATGTGGGCTGCAATGACATGTCAGACGAAAATGAGAGGTAGTTTTTCGGTTGATTTTTGTCCTCGTTAACATTCTCGGATAATAGCCCTGATTCCCAATAAAATTCGTAACTTTGCAAAATGAAATCCGAGCTGAATAAATACGACAATATCAACGCTGATGACGCTCAGTTTATCAGTGATATAAAGGCGATAGTATATACCGCCAAACAAAAGGCATATCAGGCCGCCGACCTCTTTCAAGTCGCTGCTAACTGGCTTGTCGGCAGACGCATTGTTGAACAAGAGCAACATGGACAGGAAAGGGCTCAATACGGGAAGCACATTGTTGAGCTTGCATCCGAGGCTCTAACGGCAGAGTTCGGAAAGGGATATTCTGTTGTAAATATAAAGAGTTTCAGAAAGTTCTATTTGACATTCAACAACTTGCTAATTGGGCAGACACCGTCTGCCCAATCCGGGAACGACCTTACCATAAAAGGGCAGTCAGTGTCTGCCGAATTGGAGTTAACAAAAATGCTCCCCTCCAATTTGTCTTGGTCACATTATGAACGGCTGATGAGAATCAAGAATGAAGATGAACGTGATTGGTACATGAGGGAAGCTGCAGAAGAGAGCTGGAGTGTCCGTACACTCAACCGCAACATCGGCTCTCAATATTATAATCGTCTGCTTCAGACACCGGAATCAAAACGTGGAGAAGTCATTGATGAGATGAAACGACTTACAGCAGATTATCAGAAAGACCGACATAAATTCCTGCGAAATCCGGTCGTGGCAGAGTTTTTGGGCTTTTCACAAGATGCCGCATATTCTGAAACCAATCTTGAATCTGCGATTATCGACCATCTCCAGAAGTTTATCCTCGAACTTGGCAAAGGGTTTGCTTTTGTTGCGCGTCAGCAGAGGATAAAGACTGACATGGGCGAGTATTACATTGATCTTGTATTTTACAACTATATCCTTAAATGTTTTCTGCTCATAGACTTAAAAAGCTCTCAAATATCCTACGAGGATGTGGGGCAAATGGATATGTATATCCGTATGTACGATGAGTTGAAATGCTCGGAAGGCGATAATCCTACAATCGGATTGCTCCTTTGCTCGGAAACAAGCAAAGACTTAGCACGATATTCAATTCTCAAGGACAGCAAACAACTCTACGCTGCCAAATATCTGACATATCTCCCGACAAAGGAAGAATTAACCGCAGAAATCGAGCATCAGAAAGAGATTTTCGCCCTGCAAACGGGCAAATATCAAGATTAAGTCCTTGCTTTTTTTGTATTTTATAACGATAATTAAGAGGAAATCAGAAAAGCATTAACTGCCCATTCCTAATGGGGCTCACAGCAGAATATTTTCAGAGCAGATAGATGGATTATTCACAGTCGGTTATGTAAGTGATATCTAGTTCTGCCTCGTGGGCAAGGCCTTTACACTGGCGGGTGAAAAGCTGCCATGGCGTCGAGCCGAAGTATTTGCCGATGATTTCAATGATTCGGCTTTGTTCGGCTGTGGTGCATGGGTGTTCGGGTGTGGTGTAGAGCACGCATATACATTCCTGTTTCTTGCTGGGCCCCAAATATTTCTTGCTATTATATAATGGGTTGAGCAACAGGTCTGCAATGTACTCAATGCGGCCTGACTTCCCATAAGTCTGAGATTCATAGTATACTTTCTCAATGGATGATGAAGACAATAACGACTGTTTAGTCCGTTCGGGCAAAGGGCCGATTTTTGCTTCGAGCAGTGCAAGCTCCCACCGTGGCTCGCCAGGCTCGAACTCCTCGGGCCAATCTGCCACGTCTCCCCAGTCGATTTCGCCATAACGTCCGAAGGGCGCGGAACACCATAGAATCTCGGCTGCCGCCTCTGCGGTGGTAACCGCTCCGTTGTCGGGGAGTACTACCTCCATGCCGACAATATTGAAATATCGGTCTCCCTCTGTCATATAGGCATTAGAGTTGCCATCAGGGCGGAACGTTATCGTGCCGCCTTCGCCCGAAAACACGGTGTTAAGGATAATATCATAATTCTCCTTGTATTCCGACAATGGCAGAAGCGCATCAGGATATTTCTTCTTCATCGGCTCAATGATATCCTTGAGCTCCAATGATTGAAATAGTTCTTTTACAGTCATGGCAAAATCAATAAAAATTAATTAGGTATAAAGCGGGTGCCGTCCTGCTCGGTAATGCTTTGGATAGTCAGTTTGGCTTCTGCCCAGAAGTCGTTCAGGCGGATAAGGTCGGGGATGGAATAGAGCTGATGGTCGGTGAGCTGATGTACGGTATGGCATATTATGATGTCGGCAAACTCGCGCCGTCCTGAAAAAGGATACTCGTTCCAGCTTTGTCCGTCGTCGAGGGGCGTTGAAGAGCAATGTACGCATTCGATATTTTCCTCGACAGTGCCATCCCCAAGGTCGGCAATAAGCTTTATCATCAACGTAAAATCAGAGCCATATTCGCAATCATCTTCAAGTTTCAGCACTGAATCATCGCTGTTGAAACAATAGCGAAGTGTTCCTTCCAGCTCATAGTCGTCGTCAAATTCGGGGCAATCCATTACGAGCGGCAGTCGGGATTCCAGAGCCTTGACGCGGTCATGCAATTGGCGGGTCAATGTGAATAATCGCTCGTTCACAGCTTTGAATCTGAACACATTCTCATCTGAGGGAAGGAACATTTCGTTTAGAATCTCCCGCCGCGAATCGAGCAACGAGCCTACCTTCTCCCGTTTCTCCAGGCATGAAGTCCAACTGTCAGAATGGTCGATGTCAACGCCTGCGATGGCTCTGATTTTCGATTCGACCTCAGCGAGCCGATGTTTCAGATTGTCTCTATTCATGTG